>NZ_JBHWVJ010000071.1:0-39953 GCF_042736725.1 Streptomyces sp. NPDC060028
GGGCGGCTCCGGCTGCCGCCCCCCCCCCCCCCCCCTCGCTGCGCCGGTCGGTGGGGATCAGCTCCAGGGGTTCTCGTCGTTGATGTCGCACACCGGGCCCACCGCCGGACCGGCGATCGGGCCGGCCACCGGGCAGACGACCTCCTGGACCGGCGCGGTGCCCGGGACCTCGCTCGCGGCCGCCGTGGCCGCCGAGCCCAGGGTGAGGGCGCAGACGGCCGTCACGGTACCCAGGGCGGCGACGAAAGCGGTGCGGGTGCGGGTGCTGCGCATCGGGTTTCTCCTCAGTCGTTTCTGTCCTTGCCTCGCCGCCGGTGCGGTGCGACAAGATGAACGCTAGGGAGAGGCTCTGTTGGGTCGTTATCGCTTCGATTTCGACCGTCTCCGGACAACGAAATCGCTCAGGTCCCCCAGGCTCCCAGGCTGGTCATCCGCTCGGCGACCCGGTCGGGAGTCGGCTGGTCCATCCGGTCGGCGAGCCGTCCGTCGGCCAGGAACAGCACGGTGTCGGCGTACGAGGCGGCGACCGGGTCATGGGTGACCATGACGACCGTCTGGCCGGTCTCGTCGACGCTGCCGCGCAGCAGCGCGAGGATCTCCTTGGCCGTCACCGTGTCCAGGGCGCCGGTGGGTTCGTCGCCGAACAGCACGTCGGGGCGGGTGATCAGCGCGCGGGCGATGGCCACGCGCTGCTGCTGGCCGCCGGAGAGCTCGCCGGGTCGGTGCGTGGCGCGCCCCGTCAGCCCGACCCTGCCCAGCACCTCCTCCAGCCAGGCCGAGTCCAGCTTCTCCTTCGCCAGGCGCAGCGGGAGTTCGATGTTCTGGCGGACGGTCAGCGAGGCCACCAGGTTGAAGGCCTGGAAGACGAAGCCGATCCGCTTGCGCCGCAGTATGGTCAGCTCGGTCTCGTTCAGGCCGTTCAGCTCGGTCTCACCGATGTACGCGGAACCGGTGGACGGCATGTCCAGTCCGGCGGCGCAGTGCAGGAACGTCGACTTGCCGGACCCGGAGGGGCCCATCACGGCGGTGAACGACCCGCGCGGCACGCCCACCGTCACCCCGTCGAGGGCGCGGACCTGGCTGCCGCCCTTTCCGTACACCTTGGTCACCGCGTCCAGCCGCAGCGCGTACTCCGTCGTCTGGTCGCCGCTGCGGGGCGGCGCGCTCATCGTGGTCGGCCTCATGGACGCCGGGGTCCTCTCGCTGTCGGGGCGTTGTGCGCCGGCCCGCCCGTCGGGCGGAACCAGCCCCACCACAGTGCACCGTCTTTCTCTTTTCGTTCTATGCCCCTCCCCCGAACCGGGGCGACTACACGGGTTTTCGGCTGCTCGATGGCCGAAATCGAAGTGAAATCGGCCCGACAGCCCCGGCCTCTAGCTTCGGTGACTGAGCTCGAGACACATACATCGGAGCAACGGGGTGACGAAGATGGAGTTCCGGATTCTCGGACCGGTCGAAGCGAGGCGGGACGGCAGTCGGATCGCACTGTCGGGGTCGAAGGTGCACACGGTCCTCGCGGCGCTGCTGCTGGCCCGCGGGCGGGTGGTGTCGGACGCCCGGCTGAACACCCTGCTGTGGGGCTGGGACCCACCTGCGACGGCCGGGGCGCAGATCTACACGTACATGTCGAGGCTGCGCAAGCACCTCGGTGACGACGTGGAGATCGTCCGGCAGCAGCCGGGCTACCTGCTGCACACCGGGGACAGCGCCATCGACCTGGTCGACTTCGAGAAGCTGGAGCGCGACGGGCGCCAGGCGCTGCGCGCCGGGGCCTACGAGGAGGCCGGCGAGCTGCTGACGCGGGCGCTGGAGCTGTGGCGCGGTCCGGCGCTGGCGAACGTCACCGAGCACATGCTGGCGGAGGAGCTCCAGCCGCTGGAGGAGGCCCGTACCCAGGCGCTGGAGCAGCGGATCGAGGCGGATCTCGCGGTGGGGCGGCACGAGCGGGTGACGGGTGAGCTGAGTGGTCTCGTCGCGCGGTTCCCGACCCGGGAGCGGCTGCGGGCGCAGTTGATGACCGCGCTGTACCGGTGCGGGCGCCAGGCGGACGCGCTGAACACGTACCACGAGGGCCGCCGGGTGCTCGCCGAGCAGCTCGGCGTGGATCCCGGTGTCGCGCTCGGGGACACGTACAAGGCGGTGCTCGGCGGCGATTTGGGGCTGGAGTCCCCGGCGCCTATCGGGCCGGCCGCCCGCAAGGCCGACGTCCCGGCGATGCTGCCCCCGGACATCGACGACTTCACCGGCCGCGAGGCCGAACTGGACGCGCTGGGCGCGATGCTGGCCCCGCCCGGGGCCGAGGAGGGCGCCTGGCGGCCGCGCCGGTTCCTGATCACCGGCATGGCGGGCATCGGCAAGACGGCCCTCGCGGTGCGGGTGGCGCACGCGAACGCCGCCCGCTACCCGGACGGGCAGTTGTACGCCGACCTGCGCCAGGCGGACGGCACCCCCCGCGACCCCGGCGAGGTGCTGGTGCGGCTGCTGCGCGCGCTGGGCGAGGTCGGGCTGGAGGGGCCGGACGCGGCCGGCGACCTGGAGGAGCTGGTACGCCTCTACCGGACCCGCACCGCCGGCAAGCGGATGCTGCTCCTGCTGGACAACGCGGCCGGTGACCTCCAGGTCGGGCCGCTGCTGCCCGGCTCCACGGAGACCACGGTGCTGGTGACCTGCCGTACCCAGCTCGCCCGGGTGGCGGGGGCGTACTCGGTGGCGCTGTCCCCGCTGGACGACGACACGGCGCTGGAGCTGCTCGCCTCCGCGGCGGGTCGCGCCCGGATCACCGCGGACCCGGACGCCTCAGACGACCTGGTGGCGTACTGCGCGGGGCTGCCGCTGGCGCTGCGGATCGCCGGGACGAGGCTGGCCTCGCGGCCGCACTGGCCGGCGGCCCGGCTCGCCGAGCGGCTGGCCGATCCGCGGACGCGGCTGGGCGAGCTGAGCTTCGCCGAGCTGAACGTGCGCGACGCCCTGCTGCCGCCGGGGGCGCTGCTCGACGCCCGCGCCCGGACGGTGCTGCCGGCGCTGGCGGACGCGGGCGCGGAGCCGTTCGGTGCGCGCCGGATCGCGGTCGCGCTGGAGATTTCGGAGGCGGTGGCCGAGGCGGGGCTGGAAAGCCTGGTCGACGCGGCGCTGCTGGACCTCAGCGGGGTCGATCCGCAGGGCCGGCCGCTGTACCGCTGCCATGAACTCGTCCGGCTGCTCGCCGGGCTGTCCGCCCCTCGAACCCACGCCAACGCGGCGTGGTGAACCCTGGAGAGAACATGACCACCGCGCCGATCGCCGCACTCCCGACGAAGTCCCGACCCGGGGCCCGGACCCGGGCCCATGTCCTGGCCATGCCGGTCCTGGTGACCGCGCTGGCCGGCGGAACGCTGACCGGCTGCTCACTGGGCAGCGAGACGGACGTACGCACCTACACGGTGTCGCAGAAGGTGACCGCGCTGTCGGTGCGGTCGCCGGACGGGGACATCGAGGTCGTCGGGGGCTCCGGCGACAGCGTGAAGGTGACCGAGACCGTCACGTACAGCGGGAAGAATCCGAAGACGGACCAGTCCGTGTCGGGCGGCGAGCTGACGCTGGGCGGCGGCCCGGACTGCGGCGACGACTCGGATTGCAAGATCAGTTACCGGCTGGAGGTGCCGGGTGGGCTGTCGGTGAAGCTGGTGGCCTTCGGCGGCGACATCACCGTCAGGAACGTGTCGGGCGCCATCGACGTACGGACCACGGGCGGCTCGGTGCACGGCAGGGAACTGGGCGCCAAGAGCCTGCTGGCGAAGGCCAACGGCGGGGATGTGGAGGCGAGTTTCACGGCGCCCCCGGAGAAGGTGGACGCCGGTACCAGCGGCGGTGACGTCAAGGTGAAGGTGCCGGGTTCGGCCGCGTACGCGGTCGACGCGAAGGGTGTCGGCGGTGGCGAGAAGGTGTCGGTGCGCACCGACCCCGCCTCGGGCCACAACCTCAAGCTCCGCACCCTGGGCGGCACGGTGTCGGTCAGCTCGTGAGACACGGGTCCGCCAAGGGAAAAGGGGACCCGGACCGCGTTCGTGCCGCGGCCGGGTCCCCCGCTCCCGGGTCCGGACTCTGCGCTGCCGGCGGATCGCCGCGCCGTCACCAGGAGTTGCGCGCCCGCTGGAAGACCGGTACGCCGCGTTCGGCGAGCGGGGCGATGGTCTCGCGGACCACGGCCCAGACGTCGGAGACCACGCGCTCGCGCGGGCTCGGCGGGGTCTGCGCGAGGGCGGCGGCGGTGATCGCCCGCATCGCGGCGACGGCGGCGACCGAACGGACGTCGGCGGAGGGGCGGGCCGGGCGGGCCGCGCCGCGGCCGACGTCCATCCGGAAGGCGAGCTCGGCGGCCTCGACGCGCTCCGCCGCGGCGCGGTCGGCGCAGACGGGGGCGGCGAACACGGCCGGCGAGAGCGGGTGCTGGTACACGTGGCGCACCCAGGCGGAGACGCGCATCCGCTCGCGGGCCTCCCAGCCGTGCTCGCCGGGTCCGGGATCGGACTGCTGGACGACGGTCTCCAGCAGGGCGTGGTAGTCGGCCCACAGTTCCTCGTCGGCCTCGGTGAGCTGCGGGAAGGTCTTCTCGGTGGCTTCGAGCGTCATTGCTGTCTCCCTCTCGGGTACGTGGCTATCGGACGGGCGGGTGTACGGGGTGCAGGCGGACGGGGCCGGTCGCGGCGGCGGCGGGGCGGGCCACGCAGGCGGTCCAGTCGGGTCCGACGTCCAGGTCCTCAACGGCCCACAGGGTGCGCCGGCCCTGGAAGGCGTGCCGGACCTCGACGCGGCCGGTCAGGTCCGCCCGTACGTCGAGTTCGTTCAGTTCGGTGCCGATCAGGCCGACGCCGACGGCCTTGACCACCGCCTCCTTGCGGGTCCACACCCGGTGGAAGGCGCGGTCCCGCTCGTCGCCCGGGGTCAGTGCCTGCAGGACGGCGCGCTCGGCCTCGGTGGTGACCATGTCGACGACGCTCTGCGAGTGGATCCCGCGCAGGGCCTCGATGTCGACGCCGACCCGGGTGCCGGCCCGGACCGCGAGGACCCCGCGGCCGGCGGTGCGCGAGAGGCTGATGGCGAGCGGCAGCGCGGGCCGGGTCACGCTCGGCGGGCCGTGGCCGGTGTCCCCGCAGCCGGGGCAGTCCCGGCGGCCGAAGGCGACTTCCGCGGCCGGTACGCCGAGCAGTTCGCCGACGGCCCGGCGGGCTGCCGCGTGGCTGCGGACGAAGGCGGCGGCGTCGCGCTCCTGGTGGAAGGAGAGCACCCGTTCGTACTCCTGGGTGCTGAGCAGGGCGAGGTCGTCCGGGTCGGTGCGGGCGGGCAGTTCCCAGCACCACACGTGCACCTCGCCCGAGGTCCGCAGTCTGCGGACGGCCACGGCGGCACGGGCGTTCAGACCGGATTCCAGGGTCAGGCTGCCGGGCGGGTCGTGGGGTACGGGCATGGCATCTCCCTTCGTACTGATTGGTTCGGTTTCCATTGAGCCCATGGGCTGCATGCCCCGGGCTTGCAGCGGTCTATACGGGGACCATCAGGCGGCCGGCAGCAGGGCGGCGGTGATCAGCCTCAGCAGCGTCGCGCGCTGGAGGGGCTCCTCCAGGTAGAAGTGCCCGCCGGGGAAGACCCGGTGGGTCAGTCCCCCGGTGGTCAGCTCCCCCCAGCTCAGTGCGTCCTCGGGCGGCAGCAGCGGGTCGCTGTCGCCGGTGAAGGCGGTCAGCGGGGCCCGGACGGTGCCCAGTTCCTCCAGCGACGGCCGGTATCCGGCGCTGAGCCGGTAGTCGGCGCGCAGCGAGGGCAGCAGCAGGGCGGCGAGTTCCGGGTCGGCCATGATCTCGGTGCCGGGCGAGGCGAGCCGGTCCATCTCCGCGACCAGTTGGGCGTCGGTGTATCCGCCGAGGTCGACGGGATCGCTGACGTGTGCGGCCGCCGCCCCCGAGACGAAGATGCGTTCCGGGCTGACGCCGTGCCGTGCCTCCAGTCGGCGGGCCACCTCGAAGGCGACGTCCGAGCCGAGGCTGTGCCCGAAGAAGGCGAGCGGCGTGCCGAGGTAGGGGCGCAGGGCCGCGGTGATGCGGTCGGCCAGTTCCGCCATGGTCTCCACGCAGGGCTCGTGGAAGCGGTCCTGGCGGCCGGGGTAGCGGGCGGCGAGCACCTCGATCCCGGCGGGCAGGCGGCCCGGCCAGTCCCGGTAGAGGCTGGCGGCGCCTCCGGCGTGCGGGAAGCAGACCAGCCGGATGCGGGGGGCCGTGCCCCGGCCGTGCCGGCGGAACCAGCGCGGGCCGTCCTGGCTGTCGTACGCCGTGGCCGCGGGCGGCGGCGCGGGCAGCAGGCCCGCTGCGGCCGGCATCAGTCGGTCATCGCGACGAGGACGCGGCGCGGGCCCGTGAAGGGCCGGCGGCCGTGGCCCACCGCGATGTTGTCGATGACCATGAGGTCGCCGGTGTTCCAGTCCACGTTCACCGCGTTCTCCAGGCCGCGGTCGCGGACCTGCAGGACGTACTGGTCGGGGATCGGCGAGCCGTCGGCGAGGGTGACGTACTGCGGGAGTTCCTTGGGCGGCAGCAGTTGGGCGAGGGCGGCGGCGGTCTCGTCGCCGAGGGAGGCCGGGTGCCACTGGTCGGCCTGGTTGAACCAGACCTCCTGGCCGGTCTCGGGGTGGACGACGGTGGCCGGGCGGAGCTGGCTGATGTGCAGTCCGCCGTCGGCGCGCCAGCGCCAGTCGGCGCCGGTGCCGTCGAGGTACGCCTCGACCTCGGCGCGGTCCCTGGTCTCGAAGGTGTCCTGCCAGCTCTTGCCCAGGCCCAGGCCGTCGTGGAGGTTCTGGGTGTAGCGCACGCCCGGGGCGAAGGCCTCGCGGACCTCGGGGTCGAGGGACTCCAGCCAGCGCACTCCGTCGACGACGGGGGTGGCGCCGCCGGTCTCGGGGGCCTGCTGGCAGAAGAAGGCGAGGCGGGTGGGCCAGTTCTCGGCGTACGAGAGTTCGTTGTGCATGGAGATGGTGAACTCGGCCGGGTATTCGGTGGAGGTGTAGACGTTGTCGCCGACCTTGGTGCGCGGGGAGTTGCCGTGCACGTAGGCGAGGCGGTTGCGCAGCAGGAGGTCGAGGACCGCGCCGAGGGTGTCGGGGGTGATGCCGAAGCTCCGGAAGACGAGGGCCTTCTGCTCGGTGAGCAGCCGGTCGACGGCCGCGGTGTCGGCGAGGTGGGCGGTGAGCGCCTCGGCGGTCGCGTCGATGCCGAGGTCGGCCGGGTGGATCTCGTACGGGGTCCAGGTCCTGGTGGCGGTGGTCATGCGGGTCACTTCGCTTCCGGGTCGGTCGCGGCCGCGGGGGCGGCGCTGCGGCGGAGGGATTCGGGGTAGTCGGCGTGCGGCAGCAGCAGGGACAGCAGGGCGAGGGCTGCCATGGCCGCGGCGATGCCGTAGACGGTGTGGGTGGCGCCGAAGGCCTCCAGGGCGAAGCCGCCGCCGAGCATGCCGAGGGAGGCGGCGCCGGAGCCGATCAGGCCCATCGCCCCGCCGACGCGGCCCTGGAGCCGGTCGGGGGTGATGCCGACCTGGTAGACGCCGCCGGCGACGTTGGTGACGCTGCCGATCATGGCGGCGGCCAGGAAGATCAGGCCGAGCAGCACCGGGTTGCCGGTGAGGGCGACGAGCGGCATGAGCACGGCCCAGCCGACGGCGCCGCCGATGAGCAGGCCGCGCAGGCTGACCCGGCGCATCCAGAAGGTGCCGGTCAGGGCGCCGAACATGCCGCCCGTTCCGCTGACGGCGGTGATGACGCCGATGGCGGCGGCCGAGCCGCCCGCTTCGTTGACGACGACGATGAGGGCGAGGGACAGGGCCTGGAAGAGCAGGTTGGAGCCGGCTATCAGGAGCATGCCCCAGCGCAGGAAGCGCTGCTTCCAGGTCCAGCTCAGGCCTTCGGCCAGTTCGGCGCGGAGGTTGCCGGGGGCCTGGGTGCGCTCGTCCTGGAAGTTCTTGCGGATGAGCAGGAGCGAGAGGAGCGAGACGGTGTGCGCGACGGCGGAGAAGAGGAACGGCGCGGAGCGGGCGAGGGTGTACAGGACGCTGCCGGCGGGCAGGCCGAGCAGGCCGGCCGCCTGGCCGCGGGCCTCGTTGCCGGCCATGGCGGCGGGCAGTTGTCCGCCGGGCACGACGTGGCGTACGGCGGCCCGCTCGGCGAGCCGGTAGAAGATCGCCAGGCTGCCCTGGACGAAGGCGGCGGCCATCAGCAGCGGGATCCACACGTGGCCGGAGAAGACGGACGCGCCGACGGCGGCGGCGCTGAGCAGGCAGCCGAGGTCGCACAGGATCATCAGGCGGCGGCGGTCCCAGCGGTCGACGAGTGCTCCGGCGTGGAGTTGGACGACCAGGTTGGGCAGGGCGGCGGCGAAGCCGACGAGGCCGGCGGCGCTCGCCGAGCCGGTGGCCCAGATGACCAGCAGCGGGTAGGCGATGGAGCTGACACGGGCGCCGAGCGCGGTGGCCCCGGCGCCGACCCAGAGCAGGACGAAGTCCCGGTTGCGGCGCAGCGAGGGCGGGCGCGGCGCCTCGGCTTCGGCAGCGGCCGCCTCGGGGGCCTCTTCGGGGGCGGGGTGGAGCGCGGTCATGACAGGCGTCCTTCCGGGGCGGGTCCGCTGACGGCGCCGTGCCTGATCCATTCCAGGACGGCCATGGCGCTGTGCATCTTGTTCTCGGCCTGGTCGAAGGCGATGCTCGCCGGGCCGTCGAGCACCTCGGCGGTGACCTCCTCGCCTCGGTGAGCGGGCAGGTCGTGGAGGAAGACGGCCTTGGGGGCGGCTTCCCAGAGCCGGCCGGTGACCTGGAACGGGGCGAAGATCTCCCGCCAGTTCGCGTCGGGCTTGGTGGTGCCGGTGGTCTGCCAGCGGGTGGTGTAGACGGCGTCGGGCTGCTCGGGCAGGCCGTCCATGTGGTGCTGCTCGGTGACCGTGGAGCCGTGGCGTGCGGCCTGGGCGGCGGCGCGGGCGAGGATCGCGGGGTCGACGCCGTAGCCGGGCGGGGTGCGCAGCTCCAGGGTGGTGCCGGGGTAGCGGCTGAGCGCGAGGGCGAGGGCGGAGGCGGTGTTGTTGCCTTCGCCGACGTACAGGACGCTCAGGCCCTCGATGCGGCCGAACTTCAGCTGGAGCGTGGTGAGGTCGGTGAGGCCCTGGGTGGGGTGCTCGGCGGCGCTCATGGCGTTGACCACGGGCAGCCGGCCGCCGCCGGACAGGCCGCGCAGCTCCTCGTCGGGGCCGGCGGTGCGGGCGACGAGTACGTCCAGCATGCGGGCCATGACCTGGCCGGTGTCCTCGACGGTCTCGCCGGTGTTGAGCTGGAGGTCGGCGGGGCCGTAGGTGAGGATGCGGGCGCCGAGGCGCAGCGCGCCGGCGGAGAAGGCCGTACGGGTGCGGGTGGAGGTCTTCTTGAAGTAGATGCCGGCGATCCAGCCCTCCAGGGGCTGTTCGGCGCGGCCGGCGCCGGAGGCGAAGTGGGCGCCGCGGGCGACGATCGAGTGGAGGTCCTCGTCGGTCAGGTCGTCGATGGAGAGCAGCTGCCGGGTGTGCGTGGTCATCGGGTGCTCCTTCCTGTTGGTGGTGGGTGGGGGTGGGGCGGGCGGGGCCGCGTGTGCGGGGCGCCCGCCCCGTCCGGCGCTGCCGGTCAGTCCTGCGCGTCGGGGTTGATCCGGCCCTGCTCCCACAGCCGGGTCATCTCGCCCCGGCCGGCCCAGGCCTCGTCCTCGTCGCGTACGGAGGCCAGCACCTGCTTGAGCACGGCCCGTCCCGAGTCGGCGTTGGTGAGGACCACCACGCCGGTACCGGAGCCGAGGCGGCTGAGCGCGAGGGCGTGGAAGCCCGAGGTGCGTCCGGTGTGGCCGTACTCGAGGTCGCCTCCGGTGGTGTCGACGATCGAGCCCGTGCCGTAGAAGCGGCCGGGTTCGACGACGGTGAGCATCCGGTCGGCGAGGGCGGGGTCGAGCACCTCGGAGGGCTCGCCGCGGTGGGCGCGGCGGATCTCCAGGAGCACCCGGGCCAGGTCGGCCGCGGTGGTCCACAGGCCGGCGGCCGCGGTGTCGGGGTGGGCGAGGGAGCCCTCGGGGAGCGGGGCGCCGTCCTCGCCGTGGCCGACGGCGACCGCCGGGCCCGCGGGGACCTCGGGCTCGTACGCGCTGGCGGTCATCCCCAGGGGTGCGAACACCTTCTCCCGCATGTACTGCGGGAAGGGGGTGGCGGTGACGTCCTCGACGAGCTGTTGCAGGACGGTGTAGCTGACGTTGTTCTTCATGAACACCCGGCCCGGTACGCCTTCCAGCACCACCGGCGGGGTCTTGGCCGGGGCCCGGCCGTGGAGGATCTCGGCCGCGGTGGGCCGGGGCTCCGTACGCCCGTAGAAGTGGTTCTCCAGTGCGGTCTCGGGGTGGGTGATGCCGGCGGTGAAGCGGAGCAGTTGGTCGGCGGTGACCACGGCCCCGCCGGGGACCCGCCAGCTCGTCAGGTGGCGGCTGACGTCCTCGTCGAGGTCGATGAGCCCGTCCTTGGCCAGGCGCAGGACGCCGAGCGCGGAGACGAACTTGCTCATGGACGCGGCGGGGAAGAGCGTGTCCGGGGTGACCCGGGCGCCGCCGCCCGCCGAGGTGACGCCGAAGCCGCGGACCTCGGCGAGTTCACCGTCGCGGATGACGGCGACGCTGACGCCGGGCACCTGGTTCTCGATCATCGCCTCGGCCGGGGAGGGGATGCCGCGGGCGGTACGGGGAGCCGCCGCTCGGGGTGCCACGGCCGCGGCGAGCTCGGCGAGGGTCTCGCTCTCGTACAGGGTGCGCAGCGAGATCGCGAGGCCCGCCTTGCGGGCGGCGGAGATCAGCGGGAGCACCATGATGGAGTCGCCGCCGAGGTCGAAGAAGCTGTCGTGGGCGCCGACCTTGTCGAGGCCGAGCGCCTCGCCCCAGATCCGGGCGAGCAGTTCCTCGGTGGCGGTGCGCGGGGCGACGTACGGGGGCCGTCCGGTGTCGGGCATCCGGTCCTGGCCGGGGGCCGGGAGGGCCTTCCTGTCCACCTTGCCGGAGACGGCGAGCGGGAGTGCGTCGAGGGCGACGAACACCGCCGGGACCATGTAGGCGGGCAGGGTGCGGCGCAGCTCCGCGGCCAGTTCGGCCGGGGTGGGCGAGGCGCCGTCGGCGGGGACGACGTAGGCGACGAGGCGGCGCTCGCCGGGGCGGTCGGGCCGCTGCGAGCGTGCCAGCACCACGGCGTCCTTGACGCCGGGGGCGAGCAGCAGGGTCGCCTCGATCTCGCCGAGTTCGACGCGGTAGCCGCGGATCTTGACCTGGTCGTCGCCGCGGCCCAGGAAGTCCAGGCTGCCGTCGCGGCGGAACCGGGCGAGGTCGCCGGTGCGGTAGAGGCGGGCTCCGGGGCGGTCGGTGAAGGGGTGCGGGACGAACTTCTCGGCGGTGAGCGAGGGCCGCCCGCCGTAGCCGCGGGCCACGCCCGCGCCGCCGAGGTAGAGCTCGCCGACGACTCCGGCGGGCACCGGGCGCATCCCGGCGTCCAGCACGTACGCCTCGGTGTTGGTGATGGGGCGGCCGATCGGCACGGGCGCTGCGCCGGCGGCGGTGTCGGCCGTGTCGGTGGCGGTGGCCTCGTGGACGACGCAGCCGACGACGGTCTCGGTCGGGCCGTACTCGTTGACGATCCGGGCCCCGGGGGCGGTGCGCCGCCAGCCGGCGACCATCTCCGGCTTCATCTCCTCGCCGCCGACCACGAAGGTGCGTACGGAGTCCAGGACGGTGTCCTCGCCGAGGGCGGCGGTGACCAGGTCCAGGTGGGCCGGGGTGATCTTGAGGATGCTGTAGTCGCCGCCGGCGCGCAGCAGTTCGGGCAGGGCCTCCTGGCCGCGGTCGCCGGGGACCATGGTGACGTCGCGGCCGGAGATCAGCGGGAGCAGGAAGCTGGGCACGGCCAGGTCGAAGGCGATGGAGCCGAACATCGGCGCCCCGTTCGCCCCGTCCATGCCGTAGTACTCCAGCGCCCAGCCCAGGTAGTTGGCGAGGCCGGCGTGGGTGATGAGCACGCCCTTGGGGCGGCCCGTGGAGCCCGAGGTGTAGATGGTGTAGACGAGGTCGTCGCCGTCGACGGCCACCTCCGGATCCTGCTGCGGGCGGCCGGCGATGGCGCCCGCCTCCCGCTCCAGGACCACGAGGCGGGCCGCGCCGGCGGCGGGCACCGCGGCGAGGAGGGACTCCTGGGTGACCAGGACGGGCGCCTTGCTGTCGGCGAGCTGGTACGCCAGGCGCTCGGCCGGGGTCTCCGGGTCGAGCGGCAGGTACGCGGCGCCGGCCTTGAGGGCGCCGAGCACGGCGACCAGCATCTCGGGGCCGCGCTCCAGGAGGATCGCGACGAAGTCGCCGCGGCCGACGCCCAGTCCGAGGAGGTGATGGGCGAACCGGTTGGAGCGGGCGTCGAGTTCGCCGTAGCTCAGCGGGACGCCCGCCGTGACGACGGCGGTCGCCGCGGGCTGCTCGGCGGCCCGGGCGGCGAAGCGCCGGTGCACCGGGGTGGTGTCGTACGCGGCGGCGGCCGGTCCGGCCCACTCGCCGAGGAGCAGCTCGCGCTCCTCCTCGGGCAGCAGGACGGCGGTGGCGTCGCCGTCGAGGTCCTCGACGATCGCCTCCAGTACGAGGCGGTACATCCGGCCGAGCCGCCGGGCCTGCTCGCGGCTCATCACCCGGGTGTCGGTGAGCAGTCCGAGCTCACCGGCCATGGTCGTGACGGCCAGGTCGAACTCGGTGCCGCCCTCGCGCAGGCTGGAGCCGAGGTCCATCAGCTCGGTGTCGATCTGCCGGAAGTCGAGGTAGTTGAAGAACACGTCGATGATCCGGCGGCCGCCCGCCTCGCGCTGCACCTCCGGCAGCGGGAAGCGCCGGTTGGGCCACAGTTGGGTCTCCTGCGCGAAGACCCGGGTGAGCAGCTCGCGCCAGGTGCGCGCGCCGCCCTTGTGGTGGATGGGCAGGGTGTTGAGGTACATGCCGTACACGAGTTCGGCGCCGGGGAGTTCGGGGCGGGTGTCGCAGACGAGCCCGGTGTAGAAGTCCCGTTCCTCGGTGAGCTGGGCCATCACCTTCAGGTGCGCGGCCAGCAGCACGCTCTTGACCGGGACGTCGGCCGCGCTCGCCGCCGCCTTGATGCGCGGCTGGATGTCGCGCAGGGAGACGGTGACGGAGAAGGACTTGCCGCTCTCCTCGGGCTGCCGCCAGGCCGCCGGGAGGGTGAACTGGGCGTGGTCGGTGACGATCCCGCGCCAGTACGCGCGCTCCTCGGCCGAGGCCAGGGACTCGTGCTCGCCGGCGATGAAGTCGGCGAAGCGCAGCGGCGGCAGGGCGGCCGGGGTGGGCTCCTGGCCGTCGCGCAGGGCGGCGTAGGTGGTGAGCAGCTCCATCCAGAGGCTGTAGTGGCCCCAGCCTTCGAGGATGGTGTGGTTGAGGCTGAGGAACATGCGCCAGCCGGCGTCGCCGACGGCGAAGCCCAGCCGGACGAAGGGCGGCTTCGCCATGTCGAACAGGCGCTGCTGCTCGCCGCGGCTGATGTCCAGGACCCGGGCGCGCCAGCCGTCGTCGTCCAGTCCGGTCAGGTCGTGGACGGTCACCGGCATCTCGGCTTCGGCGTGCACGAGCTGCATGGGCACGGAGTACGTGTCCAGGTCGATGGAGGTGCGCAGGGCCTCGTGGCGTGCGGTGACCCGGCGGGCCGCCTCGCGCATCGCGTCGGGGGCGAAGGGGATCCCGTCGCGGATGTCGAAGGAGGTGGTGTTGTGGTAGTTGTTCGCCGCCGGGCCGTCGTAGGCCAGCAGCTCGACGAGCATGCCGGTCTGGAGCTGCGAGAGCGGGTAGACGTCGGTGACGCCGGCGGGCACCAGGGCCCGGTCGGCCTCGCCGAGCAGCTCGAACGGTTCGACGTAGCGGGTCTCCTGGACCTCGCGGCCGGCGACCGCGAGGGCCAGCTTGCCGATGGTGCGGTGTTCGAAGACCTCGCTGACGGTGACGCCGTAGCCGGCCGTCTTGAGGGCGCCGACGAGGGTGACGGCGCGGATGGAGTCGCCGCCGAGGTCGAAGAAGCTGTCGGTGACGGAGATCCCGTCGATGCCCAGGACCTCGGTCCAGACGGCGGCGATGCGGATCTCGTCCTCGGTGGCGGGGGCGGCCCCGCCGCGGGCGGCGGCGAGGGCGTCGGCGGCGGGGACGGGCAGGGCGCGGGTGTCGAGCTTGCCGTTGGCGGTCAGCGGCATCCGGTCGAGGACCACGAAGGCCGCGGGGACCATGTAGTCGGGCAGGCTGTCGGCCAGATGGTCACGCAGGTCCGCGGGGAGCGGCGGCTGCCCGGCGCCGGGTACGGGGACGACGTAGGCGACGAGGCGCTTCTCGCCCGGGTTGTCCTCGCGCAGCACGACGGCCGCGTGGTCGAGGGCGGGGTGGGTCTGGAGCGCGGACTCGATCTCGCCCGGCTCGATGCGGTAGCCGCGCAGCTTGATCTGGTGGTCGGCGCGGCCGATGAAGTCGAGCGTGCCGTCGGCCTGCCAGCGCACCAGGTCGCCGGTGCGGTACATCAGGGCGCCGGGCTCGGCGTACGGGTCGGGTACGAACCGGGCGGCGGTCAGGGCCGGCCGGCCCCGGTAGCCGCGGGCCAGGCCCGGGCCGCCGACGTACAGCTCGCCGGGGACCCCGCGCGGCACGGGCCGCTGCTCGGCGTCCAGGACGTGGAGGCGGGAGTTGCCGACCGGGCCGCCGATCGGTACGGACGCCCGGCCGTCGGGGACGTCGGTGACCTCGTGGACGGTGGAGAAGGTGGTGTTCTCGGTCGGGCCGTAGCCGTGCACCAGGTGGCGCGGGCCGCCGGAGCGGACCAGGTCGCGGACGGTGGAGGCGTCGGCGGTCTCACCGCCGAAGATGACCGTGCGCAGCCCGGCGAGGGTGCCCGGGATGGTGCGGGCGACGTGGTTGAACAGCGAGGTGGTGAGGATCATCGCGGTGATGCCGCGGCTCTCGACGGCGGCGGCCAGGGCCTGCGCGTCCAGGACGGTGTCGCGGTCGAGGACCTCCAGGCGGGCGCCGCCGAGCAGGGCGCTCCACAGCTCCCAGGTCGCGCCGTCGAAGGAGACGCTGGCGACGTGCGAGACCACGTCCTTCGCGCCGACGCGGGTCAGTGCGTCGTCCCGGGCGGTGCGGACGACCCCTCGGTGGGTGACCTCGGTGGCCTTGGGGGTGCCCGTGGAGCCGGAGGTGTACATCACGTAGGCCGGCTCGTCCGGGTGCTGCTCCAGGGCGGGGGCGAGCGGGCCGCCGTCGTGCGCCGCGGTGGCGTCGACCAGCAGGGCCGGGCCGTCCCAGGCGGGCAGGGAGCCGGTCAGGCGCTCGGCGGTGACCAGGGCGGCCGCCCTGGAGTCGGCCAGCATGAAGGCGAGCCGGTCGGCCGGGTAGGCGGGGTCGAGCGGCAGGTAGGCCGCGCCGGCCTTGAGTACGCCGAGCAGGGCGACGGGCAGTTCGGCGCTGCGGTCGAGGCCGACGGCGACGACCGAGCCCCGGCCGACTCCGGCGGCCCGCAGGCGGGCGGCGAGGCGGGCGGCGTGCCCGTCGAGCTCGCGGTAGGTCAGCGCCAGGTCGCCGGCGGATACGGCCACGGAGTCCGGGGCCTCGGCGACGCGGGCGGCGAACAGCGAGGTCACCGTGTCGGGCCGGTCCCGTACGTCCTTCGTGCCCCAGGCGGCGAGCAGTTCGCGCTCGCCGTCCGGGAGCGGCGCCAGGGCCAGGCCCTCGGGGTCGGCGGCCATGGCCAGTACGACACCGCGGTACATGGAGGCGATGCGCTCGGTCTCCTCGCGGCGCAGGACGCCGGTGTGGGTGGCGAGGCTGAGGTGCCCGTTGAGGGTGGTGACGATCAGCGAGAACTCGGTGGCGGCGGCGCCGGCGCTGGAGCCGATGTCGATCAGGTCGGTGTCGAGCTGCTTGTAGTCCTGGTAGTTGAAGGCGACGTCGACGAGGCGGCGGCCGCCCGCGAGCCGCTGGATGGCGGGCAGCGGGTGGCGGCGGTGCGGCCAGGTCGCCGCCTCCCGCTCGTACACCCGGGCCACGAGCTCGCGCCAGGTGCGAGATGAGGAGTCGTGGGCGAAGGGCACCGTGTTGAGGTGCATGCCCAGGACCCGCTCGGCGCCGAGCGCCTCGGGACGGGCGTCGGTGGCGAGTCCCGCCGAGAATTCCCGCTGGTCGGTGAGGCGGGCCAGCACGGCCAGGTGGACGGCGTGCAGGACGGACTTCATCGAGGCGCGGGAGCGGCGGGCCAGTTCGCGAAGGCCCGGCTCCACGTCGGCGAACGGCACCCGCACCAGGTAGGGCTCGGGGGCCGAGTCGGCGTCGCCCCAGCCCTCGGGGAGGGCGAAGGGTTCGTAGCGGGCGGTGATCCCGCGCCAGTACGCCTCGTCCTCGGCGCAGGCCAGGGACTCCAGCTCGCCGGCCACGAAGTCGGCGTAGCGGACCTCGGGGGCGGTCCAGCCCTCGGGCTCGCGGCCGTCGCGCAACTGGCGGTAGAGGCCCAGGAGTTCCATGAGCATGGAGTGGTGGCTCCAGCCCTCGGTGATGGCGTGGCACTCGGCGAGGCCGAGCCACCACACGGGGCCGTCCTCGACCAGTGCGCAGACCCGCAGCAGGGAGGGCACGGCCAGGTCGAAGGGGGTGGCGCGCTGCTCGGCGAGGTAGCGGCCGACGGCCGCGTCCACACCCTCGGCGTCCAGTCCGGCCAGGCTGTGCACGGCGACCGGCAGGGTCACGTCGGTGTGCACGAGCTGGAGCGGGACGCTGTGGCCGGTGAGGTCGAAGCCCGTGCGGAGCACCTCGTGGCGCCCGGCGAGGATCGCCACGGCCTGCCCGAGGGCGGCCGCGTCGAAGGGCCGGTCGTCGCGGATCCGGAAGGCGTTGACGTTGAGGTACTTGTGCCCGGCCGGCTCGGCGAGCATCTCGACGAGGATGCCGAGCTGCCCCTGGGAGACCGGGTAGGCGTCGGTCAGGCCGGCCGGCAGGGCCGCCAGGTCGGCGGCCGGGACCAGGGTGAAGGGCTCCACCGCACGGTGGCCGCCGTCGTCGTGGCCGGTGCCGGCGGCCGCGAGGGCCGCGAGACCGGCGACCGTACGGGCGTCGAAGACGTCGCGTACGGACAGGGCGTACCCGGCGGCGCGCAGGGCGCCGACGAGGGAGACGGCCCGGATGGAGTCGCCGCCGATGTCGAAGAAGGCGTCCTCGGCACCGACCCGGGGCAGGCCCAGCACCTCGGCCCAGACGGCCGCGATGCACTCCTCGTCCCCGGTGCGCGGGGCGACGTACGGCTGGTCGGCGGCGAGCGCCGCCCAGTCGGGCGCCGGCAGGGCCTTGCGGTCGACCTTGGTGTTGGAGATCAGCGGGATGGCGGCCAGGGCCGTGAAGGCGCCCGGGACCATGTACTCGGGCAGCCGCTCGCGGCAGTACTCGGCCAGCTCGCCCGGGGTGGGCAGGCCCGCCTCCGCGTCGGCCGGCACGACGTAGGCCGCGATCCGCGGGTCGCCCGGGGCGCTCTCGTCGGTGACGACGGCGGCCTGCCGGACGGCGGGGTGCGCGACGAGCAGGGACTGGATCTCGCCGAGCTCGACGCGGTAGCCGCGGATCTTGATCTGGCTGTCGGTGCGGCCGAGGAACTCCAGGCCGCCGTCCGGGCGCAGCCGCGCCAGGTCGCCGGTGCGGTAGAGCCGCGCGCCCGGCTCCCCGTACGGGTCGGGTACGAAGCGGTCGGCGGTCAGGGCCGGGCGGCCGAGGTAGCCGCGGCTGAGCGCCGGGCCGCCGATGGTCAGTTCGCCGGGGGCGCCGACCGGGACGGGCCGGCCGTCCTCGTCGAGTACGAGGATCCGCGTGTCGGCCAGCGGGCGGCCGAGCGGGATGCCGTGCTCGCTCGCCAGGTCGGCCTCGGTGATGCGGTGGTGGGTGACCTGGACGGTGGCCTCGGTGGGCCCGTACAGCTCGACGAGCTGCGGGGCGTCCAGGCCGAAGCGGTCGGTCCAGGGGGCCAGGGCGGCCCCGTCGTGCTTCTCACCGCCGAAGAACATGGCCCGCAGGGTCAGTTCGTCGATCCGCGGGTCGCCCTGCTGCACGGCGGCGGCGAGGCCGCGGAAGGCGGACGGGCTGTTGAGCAGGACCGTCATCTTCTCGGCGACGAGCAGGTCGAGCAGCTCGTCGGGGTTGCGGGCGGTGTCGGCGTCCACGACGACGAGGCGGGAGCCGTAGAGCAGGGCGGCCCACAGCTCGAAGACGGAGACGTCGAAGGCGTGGCTGTGGATCAGCGGCCACACGTGCCGGTCGTCGAGCGGGAAGCGCTCCTCGGTGGCGAGCATCAGGCGCACGGCGTTGGCGTGGGTGACGCCGACGCCCTTGGGGACTCCGGTGGAGCCGGAGGTGTAGATGACGTACGCGAGGTTGCCGGGCTCGGCCAGGGGCGCCGGGTCGGTGTCGGGCTGCGCCGCCAGCGCGGCGGCCGTCTGCGGGCCGTCGAGGACGAGGACCGCGCCGGAGTGGGCGGCGGCCGCGGCCCGCTCGTGGGCGGACTCGGTGAGGACCACCTTGAGGCCCTGGTCCTCGGTCATGAAGGCGAGGCGGGAGGCGGGCTGGGACGGGTCCATCGGCAGGTAGGCGGCGCCCGCCTTGAGGATGCCGAGCAGTGCGGGCACCAGCTCGGGGCCGCGGCCCAGGCACAGGCCGACGATGTCCTCGGCGCCGACGCCGAGGGCGCGCAGCCGGTGCGCGATCCGGTTGGCGCGGGCGTTGACCTCGCCGTACGAGAGGGTCGCGCCGGCGGCGGTGACGGCGCCCGCGTCGGGGCGTTCGGCCGCCTGGTCCTCGAAGAGGGAGTGCAGGGTGGTGGTGACGGGGGCGGTGGCGGCCGCGGCCGGGGCGCGCAGGATCAGCGCCCGGTCGGCCTCGGGGAGGAAGGTGGCGCGGGCGTCGCCCTCGGGGTCGGCGGCCATGGCCAGCAGGACCTGGCGGTACATCTCGCCGAGGCCCTCGGCCTGGGCGGCGGTGAGGTGGCGGGTGTCGGAGCGCAGTCCGAGCCAGCCGCCGCGGGAGATCACGGCGAGCGGGAACTCGGTGGAGCCGATGCCGGTGCTGGCCTCTTCGTCGACGAGGTCCGCGTCGACCTGGTGAAAGTCCAGGTAGTTGAAAACGGAGTTGAGGAGGCGGCGCCCGCCCGCGGCCCGCTGGATGGCGGGCAGCGGGTGGCGGCGGTGCGGCCACAGGGCGAGTTCGCGGTCGAAGACCTGGCGGACCAGGTCGCGCCAGGTGCCGGCGGTGCGCAGGTGGGCGAAGGGCACGGTGTTGAGGTGCATGCCCGCGACCCGGTCGGCGCCGGCGGTCTCCGGGCGGGCGTCGATGGCGAGGCCCGTGTGGAAGGAGGCCTCTTCGGTGATCTGGCCGAGCACCTTGAGGTGGGCGGCGAGGAAGACGCTCTTGAGGGAGACGCCGGAGGTGGTGGCCAGCTCGCGCAGGCGGGGCATCAGGTCGTACGTCGGCACGTTGACCTGGACCGTCTCGTACGGGCGGTCCCGGTCGGCGCCCGCCTCGACCTCCGCGCCCTGGGGGTCGCCCCAGGCAGCGGGGAGTTCGAGGACGGCGTGCTCGGCGACGGCCGTACGCCAGTACTCCTCTTCGGCCGGGTCGGCGAGGGAGGCCAGTTCGGCGGCGATGAAGTCGGCGTAGCGGCTTGCCGGGCGGTCGGTGGGGGCGAAGAAGCCCTGTTCGGTGAACTCCCGGTAGCAGACGAGCAGTTCGCTCATCAGGGAGTGGTAGCTCCAGCCCTCCAGGATGGGGTGGGCGTGGGTGAGGACGAGCCACCAGGTGGCGTCGTCCTCCAGGACGGCGCGCACCCGCAGCAGCGGCGGACGGGCGGTGTCGAAGGGGCGGCCGCTCTCCTCGGCGTTGACGGCGCGCAGGGCCGGGCCGAAGTCCTCGGCGCACAGTGCGCCGAGGTCGGTGACGGGCACCTCGACGGGCACGTCGGCGTGGACGAGCTGGAGGGGGGTGCTGTAGCCGGTGAGGTCGAAGCCGGTGCGCAGCACCTCGTGGCGCAGGACCAGTTCCTCGGCGGCCCGCTGGAGGGCGTTGGCGTCGAAGGGCCGGCCGTCGCGGACGCGGAAGGCGTCGACGTTGTGGTAGGCGGCACCGTCGTCGTCCAGGGTCATCTCGACGAGCATGCCGAGCTGCACCTGGGAGACCGGGTAGGCATCGGTGACCCCGGCGGGCAGCGCGGCCCGGTCGGCGTCGGAGAGGAGGGCGTACGGCTGGACGTAGACCTCCGCCACGGGCCCGGCGGCCTCGCCGGAGTCCGCCGGGCCGCCGAGGTGGCGGGCCAGGGCGGCGATGGTGCGGTGCTCGAAGACGTCCTGGACGGCGACCTGGAGGCCGGCCGAGCGGATCGCGCCGACGAGGACGATGGCGCGGATGGAGTCGCCGCCGAGGTCGAAGAAGCTGTCCTCGACGCTGACCCGCTCGTGACCGAGCGCGGTGGCCCAGGCCTCGGCGAGCCGTGCCTCGGTCTCGGTGCGCGGAGCCACGTACTCGGCGGCCACCGTGAAATCCGTCGGCGCCGGGAGCGCCTTGCGGTCCAGCTTCCCGGCCGTGTTCAGCGGCCACGCCTCCAGTTCCACGAAGGCGCCCGGCACCATGTAGTCGGGCAGCTCCTCGCGCAGGAAGCCCCGTACGGCGGCCTGGTCCAACTCTCCATCGGCCGGGATCACATAACCGACGAGCCAGGTGTCCCCGGACTCCTCCGTGCGGGCGATCACCGCCGCGTCGCGCACCTGCGGATGCGCCAGCAGCCGCGACTCGATCTCCCCCAGCTCGATCCGGTAACCACGGATCTTCACCTGGTGATCCGTCCGCCCCAGGAACTCCAGCGAACCGTCGAACAACCGCCGCGCCAGGTCGCCCGTCTTGTACAACCGGGTCCCGGCCGGACCGAACGGGTCCGGGACGAAACGTTCCGCCGTCAGATCCGGGCGCCCCAGATACCCCTGCGCGACACCGTCACCGGCGATGCACAGCTCACCCACCACACCCAACGGCACCGGCTGCATCAACGCATCGACGATGTACAGCTGGGTGTTGTCGATCGGGGAGCCGATGGAGATGGCGGCGGCCTCGGCCGGGACCTCCCAGGTGGCGGACCAGATGGTCGTCTCGGTCGGACCGTAGACGTTCACCAACCGGGCGACGTGGGCGCGCAGTTCGCGGGCCAGCTCCACCGGCAGGGCTTCGCCGCCGACCAGAGCGGTCACGGAGCGGTCGGAGAAGCCCGCCTCCCGCAGCAGCTTCCAGCCGGACGGGGTGGCCTGCACGTGCGTCACACGCTCGGCGGCCACCAGCTCCGCCAGGTCCTCCCCGCCCTGCGCGACGACGACACGGTGGCCGCCGATCAGCGGCAGGTAGAGCTCCAGCCCCGAGATGTCGAAGGAGACGGAGGTGGAGGCCAGCCAGGACTCGTCGGCCCGGGCCTCGCCGAGCACCCGGCGGATGCCGACGAGGAGGTTGCCCAGCGCCCCGTGCGTGACCTGCACGCCCTTCGGCCTGCCCGTCGAACCCGAGGTGTACAGGACGTACGCCACCGCCTCCCGGTCGATCACCGGAAGCCGCCCGGTGACTTCGGCCGTGTCGGACACCGAGATCCGCGCACCCGAGTGGATCTCGGCGGCGGTGCCGGCCAGCGACTCCTGGGTGACGAGGACGACCGGCACCGCATCGGCCACGATCCCGGCCAGCCGGGAGGCCGGGTGCGAGGCGTCCATCGGCAAGTACGCACCACCGGACTTCTGCACCGCGAGCAGCGCGACCAGCAGCTCCACACCCCGCTCCAACAGCACACCCACCACGTCACCCGGACGCACACCCTCGGCGACCAGCCGGTGCGCCAGCACCTCCGACCGCGCGTCCAGCTCGGCGTACGACAGCGACACACCGCCGCCGGTGACGGCGACCGCGTCCGGCGCTTCCGCGGCCCGCGCCGCGAACAGCTCCGGCACGGTCGGGGCCGGGGCCTCGGTGGCGGTGTCGTTCCAGCCGGTGACGACGAGGGCCTCCTCGTCGGCGGGCAGCAGCACGGCCCGCGCGTCGCCCTCGGGGTCGGCGGCCATGGCCTCCAGGACGAGGCGGTACATGTCCGCGATCCGCTGGGCCTGGGGCCGGGCGAGGTCCCGCTCGTTGGCGGTCAGGACGAGGTGCCCGGCGAGGGTGGTGACGGCGAGGGGGAACTGCGAGGTGGCGTCACCCAGGTTGGCCTCGACGTCGATCAGCTCGGTGTCGACCTGGTGGTAGTTCTGGTAGGTGAACAGCACCTCGACGACGGACTGGCCGGGCTCGGCCAGCCGCTGGATCGCCGGAAGCGGGTAGCGGCGGTGCTCGAAGAGCTCCATCTCGCGGTCGAAGACCTGGCGTACGAGCCCGGTCCAGGTGGCCGCGGTCCCGGCCTCGTGGGCGAACGGCACGGTGTTGAGGTGCATGCCGCACACCCGCTCGGCGCCCAGCAGCTCGGGGCGGGCGTCGGTGACCAGGCCGGCCGAGAAGCGGGACTCCTCGGTGAGCTGGCTCATCACCTTCAGGTGGGCGGCGATCAGCACGCTCTTGGCGGAGACGCGGGCCCGCTCGGCCAGCTTCTTGAGCCCGGGCTCCAGGTCGGAGTAGGCGACCGGCAGGCGGTAGCCGCGGCCGTCCTGCGCGGAGGGCTCGCCCCAGCCGGCCGGGAGGCCGAAGGCGGGGAAGGCGTCGACGGTGTGCGCCCAGTACGCGCGGTCGCCTTCGTCCGCGAGGGACTCCAGCTCCCCGGCGATGAAGTCGGCGTAGCGGGCGGGCACCGGCTCGCGGCCGGCGTCCGGGTCGCCGCCGTCGCGGACCGTGCGGTAGACGTCGAGGATCTCCATCAGGAGGGAGTGGTGGCTCCAGCCCTCCAGGACGATGTGGCTGTGGGTCAGGGAGAGCCACCAGGCCTGGTCGCTCTCGACCAGCGCGGCGATGCGCAGCAGGGAGTGGTCGGCGAGGTCGAAGGGGCGGGACTCCTCGACCGCCACGTGGGCCTGGACGGCCCGCGTGAGCGACTCCTCGTCCCGGATGCCCGTCAGGTCCTCCACGTGGAGGGGGATCACGGCCGAGGCGTGGACGAGCTGCATCGGCACGGAGTAGCCGGTGAGGTCGATGGACGTGCGCAGGATCTCGTGCCGGGCGGCGACCGCGCGGGCCGCCGCCTCCAGCGCGGTACGGGAGAAGGCCTGCCCGTCGCGGACCCGGAAGGAGGTCACGCGGTGGTAGTCGTCGCCGCCGTCCTCGACCAGGGTCTCGACGGCCATGCCGGTCTGCACCTGGGAAAGCGGGTAGGCGTCGGCGAGGCCCTCGGGTATCCGTTCCCTGTCCTCATCGGTGAGCAGGGCGAAAGGGGCGAGGCCTCCCTCCCCGGGCGCGGGCTGCGGCTCGGCGGCGGCCGGGGCGGCCTGGGTGCGGAGCAGGGCGAGGAGGTCGGCGACCGAGGTCTGGTCGGAGAGGCCGCCTGCGGCGAGGTCGATGCCGGCCGCCGCGAGCGCACCGGCAAGCGCCTCTGCCGCGTCGGCCGCCCCTGCCGTCCGGGTGGAGATGTTCGTCGGTGACACGGTGTCCTCCTGCTGTGCCTGCGCCGCGAGATGGTCCGCCAGCTCGGCGACGGTCTGGTACGTGAAGATCGTTCGAACGGAGAGTCGGTGGCCCAGTGCCTTCAGCGCACCGACGACGGAGACCGCCCGGATGGAGTCGCCGCCGAGGTCGAAGAAGCTGTCCTCGACGCTCACCCGTTCGAGCCCGAGAGCTGATTCCCAGGCATGAGCGATGCTCGCCTCGGCGTCTGTGCGGGGAGCTATATATGTGCTCTCGGCGCCGCGGGAGGGGGCCGGGAGCGCCTTGCGGTCGAGCTTCCCGGCCGTGTTCAGCGGCCAGGCCTCCAGTTCCACGAAGGCGCCCGGGACCATGTAGTCGGGCAGCTCCTCGCGCAGGAAGCCCCGTACCGCGGCCTGGTCCAACTCTCCGCCGGCCGGGATCACATAACCGACGAGCCAGGTGTCCCCGGACTCCTCCGTGCGGGCGATCACCGCCGCGTCGCGCACCTGCGGATGCGCCAGCAGCCGCGACTCGATCTCCCCCAGCTCGATCCGGTAACCACGGATCTTCACCTGGTGATCGGTCCGGCCCAGGAACTCCAGCGAACCGTCGAACAACCGCCGCGCCAAGTCACCCGTCTTGTACAACCGGGTGCCGGCGGGCCCGAACGGGTCCGGGGCGAAACGTTCCGCCGTCAGATCCGGGCGCCCCAGGTAACCCTGCGCGACACCGTCACCGGCGATGCACAGCTCACCCACCACACCCAACGGCACCGGCTGCATCAGCGCATCGACCACATAGAACTGCGTGTTGTCGATCGGAGAACCGATCGACACCGCCTCCGGCTCCTGCGGAACCTCCCACGCCGACGACCAGATCGTGGTCTCCGTCGGACCGTAGACGTTCACCAACCGACCAACACGCGAACGCAGTTCGCGGGCCAGCTCCACCGGCAGCGCCTCACCGCCCACCAGGGCGGTCAGGCCCGCGTCGGCGAGCCCGGACTCCAGCAGCAGCTTCCAGCCGGACGGGGTGGCCTGCACGTGCGTGACCTCCTGCTCGCGGACGAGCTCGGCCAGGTCGTCGCCGCTCTCGGCGACGACCACGCGGTGGCCGCCGATCAGCGGGAGGTAGAGCTCCAGCCCCGAGATGTCGAAGGAGACGGAGGTGGAGGCCAGCCAGGTCTCGCCCCAGCCGGCCCCGAGCACCCGGCGGATGCCGACGAGGAGGTTCCCGAGGGCCCCGTGCGTGACCTGCACGCCCTTCGGCTTGCCCGTCGAACCGGACGTGTAGAGGACGTACGCCACCGAAGCCGGGTCGACCGGGATCTCCAGCCGGTCCGCGTCCAGTTCGGCGGTGACGGCCGAGTCCGTGCCGTCGACCAGCAGCCACTCCCCGGAGTGGATCCCGTCGGCCAGCGGCCCGAGCGCGTCCTGGGTGACCAGGACGGAGGGGCGGGCGTCGGCGACGATCCCGGCGAGCCGGGAAGCCGGGTGCGAGGCGTCGAGCGGCAGGTACGCCGCCCCCGCCTTCTGTACGGCGAGCAGCGCGACCAGCAGCTCCACACCCCGCTCCAGCAGCACACCCACCACGTCACCCGGGCGTACGCCCATGGCGAGCAGGTGGCGGGCGAACCGGTTGGAGCGGGCGTCCAGTTCCCCGTACGAGAGGGACCGGCCCGCGGCGGTGACCGCCTGCGCCTCCGGGGTGTCGAGGACCCGCGCCGCGAAGAGTTCCGGCACGGTCCCGGCCGTGACGGCGGTGGCGGTGTCGTTGCCCTCCGCCAGCACCCGGGCGCGCTCGCCCTCGGGCAGCAGCGGCGCCTGGGCGTCGCCCGCGGGGTCGGCCGCCATCGCCTCCAGGGCCAGGCGGTACATGGCTCCGATGCGATCGGTGCTCTCCTGCGAGAGCACCGCTCCGTGCGCGGTGAGCACCAGGTGCCCCTTGCGGGTGGCGACGGTCAGCGGGAACTCCGTCGGGCCTTCCTGCGGGTCGGCGAGCTGCGCCGAGGCGCCCGCGTGCTCCAGGCTGCCGTCGGTGACCCGCCCGTAGTCCTGGTAGTTGAAGTACACGTTCAGCAGCTGGCGGCCACCCGCGAGCCGCTGGATGGCCGGCAGCGGGTGGCGCCGGTGGGACCACACCGCGATCTCGGCGGCGAAGACCTGCGCGACGAGCTCGCTCCAGGTCGCGGCGCTGCGGTCGTGGGCGAACGGCAGGGTGTTGAGGTGCATGCCCAGCACCCGCTCGGAGCCCGGGAGTTCGGGACGGGCGTCGGCCACCAGGCCGCTGTGGAAGGACTGCTCGGGGGTGAGCCGGCTCATCACCGCCAGGTGCGCGGCGAGCAGCACGCTCTTGAACGAGGTGCCCGTCGCGGCGGCGAGCTCGCGCAGCCGCGGCTCCAGGTCGCCGAAGGCGACAGGGGAGCGGCGCACACCCGGCTCCCCGCCCCAGCCGGCCGGCAGCTCCAGCGCCGCGTTGCCGTCCACGACGGACTGCCAGTAGGCGCGGTCGGCCTCGTCGGCGAGGGAGTCGAGCTCGCCCGCGATGAAGTCGGCGTACCGGGCGGAGGTCGCCTCGGGGGCCTCGGCGGCGCCCGTGTCGCGGATCTCCCGGTAGACGGTGAGCAGTTCGCCGAGGAGGGCGTGGTAGCTCCAGCCCTCCAGCACGGGGTGTGCGTAGGTGAGGGTGAGGTGCCAGGTGTCGCCGGTCAGGACGTGCGCGGAGAAACGGACGAGCGGGGGCTCGGCGACGGCGAACACCGCCTGCCGTTCGGCCTGTTCGTGCGCGATGACGGCCCGCTCACGAGCCCGCGGGTCCAGCAGCGACAGGTCGGCGACCGCGACCGTGGTGGGCGCGCTCGCGTGGACCAGCTGGAGGGGGGCGCTGTAGCCGGTGAGGTCGAAGCCGGTGCGCAGCACCTCGTGGCGGGCGACGAGCTCCTCGGCGGCCCGCTGGAGGGCGGCGGCGTCGAAGGGCCGGTCGTCCTGGACCTCGAAGCCGTCGACGTTGTGGTACGCCGCCTGCTCCTCGTCCAGGTCCATCTCCACGAGCATGCCGAGCTGCACCTGGGAGACCGGGTAGGCGTCGCAGACGCCCGCCGGCAGCGCGGCCCGGTCGGCCTCGGAGACGAGGGCGTACGGCCGCACGTACTCCACGGCCGTGGCGACCGGGGCCTCGCGGCCGTCCAGGTGGCGGGCGAGGGCGGCCACGCTGTTGTGGGTGAAGATGTCGGGCACGGAGACGTGGAAGCCCGCGGCGCGGACCTCGGAGGCCAGCCCGATGGCGCGGATGGAGTCGCCGCCGAGGTCGAAGAAGCTGTCCTCGACGCTGACCCGCTCGTGACCGAGCGCGGTGGCCCAGGCCTCGGCGAGCCGTGCCTCGGTCCCGGTGCGCGGAGCCACGTACTCGGCGGCCACCGCGAAATCCGTCGGCGCCGGGAGCGCCTTGCGGTCCAGCTTCCCGGCCGTGTTCAGCGGCCACGCCTCCAGCTCCACGAAGGCACCCGGCACCATGTAGTCGGGCAGCTCCTCGCGCAGGAAGCCCCGTACGGCAGCCTGGTCCAACTCTCCATCGGCCGGGATCACATAGCCGACGAGCCAGGTGTCCCCGGACTCCTCCGTGCGGGCGATCACTGCCGCGTCGCGCACCTGCGGATGCGCCAGCAGCCGCGACTCGATCTCCCCCAGCTCGATCCGGTAACCACGGATCTTCACCTGGTGATCCGTCCGGCCCAGGAACTCCAGCGAACCGTCGAACAACCGCCGCGCCAGGTCGCCCGTCTTGTACAGCCGGGTGCCGGCCGGACCGAACGGGTCCGGGACGAAACGTTCCGCCGTCAGATCCGGGCGCCCCAGATACCCCTGCGCGACACCGTCACCGGCGATGCACAACTCACCCACCACACCCAACGGCACCGGCTGCATCAGCCCATCGACCACATAGAACTGCGTGTTGTCGATCGGAGAACCGATCGACACCGCCTCCGGCTCCTGCGGAACCTCCCACGCCGACGACCAGATCGTGGTCTCCGTCGGACCGTAGACGTTCACCAACCGACCAACACGCGAACGCAGTTCACCCGCCAACTCCACCGGCAGCGCCTCACCGCCCACCAGGGCCGTGGTCCCGGCGCCCGTGAAGCCCGCCGCGAGCAGCAGCTTCCAGCCGGACGGGGTGGCCTGCACGTGCGTCACGCGCTCGGTGGCCACCAGCTCCGCCAGGTCCTCCCCGCCCTGCGCGACGACCACGCGGTGGCCGCCGATCAGCGGCAGGTAGAGCTCCAGCCCCGAGATGTCGAAGGACACCGACGTGGAAGCCAGCCAGGACTCCCCCGCCTCCGCGACACCCAACACCCGGCGGATGCCCACGAGGAGGTTGCCCAGCGCCCCGTGCGTGACCTGCACGCCCTTCGGCCTGCCCGTCGAACCCGAGGTGTACAGGACGTACGCCACCGCCTCCCGGTCGATCACCGGAAGCCGACCGAGAACTTCGGCCGTATCGGACACGGAGATCCGCGCACCCGAGTGGATCTCGGCGGCGGTGCCGGCCAGCGACTCCTGGGTGACGAGGACGCCCGGCACCGCATCGGCCACGATCCCGGCCAGCCGGGAGGCCGGGTGCGAGGCGTCCATCGGCAAGTACGCACCACCGGACTTCTGTACCGCGAGCAGCGCGACCAGCAGCTCCACACCCCGCTCCAGCAGCACACCCACCACGTCACCCGGACGCACACCCTCGGCCACCAGCCGGTGCGCCAGCACCTCCGACCGCGCGTCCAGCTCCGCGTAAGACAGCGACACACCACCACCGGTGACGGCGACCGCGTCCGGGACGGCCGCAGCCCGCGCCGCGAACAGCTCCGGCACGGTCCCGGCGACGGCCGCCGTGGAGGAGTCGTTCCACTCCTCCAGCACCCGGGCCCGCTCGTCGGCGGGCAGCAGCACGGCCCGCGCGTCGCCCTCGGGGTCGGCGGCCATGGCCACGAGCACCCGGCGGTACATCGCGGCGACCCGCTCGGCGTTGTCCCGCGACAGGGCGCGGCCGTTGGCGGTGACGATGATGTGCCCGGCGCGGCTGGAGACGGTCAGCGGGAACTCGGTCGGGCTGTCGTCGATGCTGGCGAGGTAGTCGACGCGGTCCAGGTCGACCTGGTGGAAGTCCTGGTAGTTGAAGTAGACCTCGATGAGCTGGCGGCCGCCGGCCAGGCGCTGCACGGCGGGCAGCGGGAAGCGGCGGTGCGGCCACAGCCCGACCTCGGCGGCGAAGACCTGCGCGACGAGCTCGCTCCAGGTGGCGGCGACGCCGGCGTCGTGCGCGAAGGGCAGCGTGTTGAGGTACATGCCGTAGACCCGGTCCGCGTCGAGCAGTTCGGGGCGGGCGTCGCAGACCAGGCCGGCGGTGAAGCGGGTCTGCTCGGTGAGCTGGCTCATCACCTTGAGGTGGGCGGCGAGCATGACGCTCTTGAACGAGGCGCGGCTGCGGGCGGCGAGGGTGCGCAGCCGGTCGTACAGGTCCTCGACGGGGACCTCGATGACGTGGATGGCGCGCGGCGAGCCGGCGGCCTCGCCCCAGCCGGCCGGGGCGGCGATCGGGGCGTACTCGTCGGTGATCCGGGACCAGTAGGCACGGTGGGAGTCGTCCTGGAGCGCCCGGGCCTCCTCGGCGATGAAGTCGGCGAAGCGGATCGCGGTGGGCGCGGGCTCCCGGACCGGGCGGCCGTCGCGCAGGGCGGCGTACAGGTCGAGGATCTCCATGAGGAGGGAGTGGTGGCTCCAGCCCTCCAGGACGGGGTGGCATTCGGTGACCGACAGCCACCAGCCGCCGGTGCCGGTGTCGTGCGCGTACAAGCGCATCAGGGCGGGCACGGAGAGGTCGAAGACGTCGGCGCGCTCGCGGGCGGTGTGGTCGAGGATCGCCGCGCGGATCTCGTCCTCGTCGAGGCCGCGCAGGTTCCGGCTGCCGACGGCCATCTCGGCCTGGGCGTGCACGAGCTGCATCGGGACGGAGTAGCCGTCGAGGTCGATGGAGGTGCGCAGCACCTCGTGGCGGGCGGTGACGATGCGGGCGGCCTCGACGAGTGCCCGGTGGTCGAAGGAGTGCTCGTCGCGGATCCGGAAGCTGGTGACGTTGTGGTAGTTGTTCGCGCTGCCGGGCAGGGACATCTCCAGGACCATGCCGGTCTGCACCTGGGAGAGCGGGTAGGCGTCGGTGAGGCCGTCGGGAAGCCGGTCGCGGTCGCCGGGGCGGATCAGCTGGAACGGGCGGACCGGCTCGGGGTTTTCGGCGGGCGCGGTGCGGCCGGTGACGAGCTCGGCGAGGCGGGCGACCGTACGGCGGTCGAAGACGTCGCGGACGGTGACGTCGAAGCCGGCGGCGCGCAGGGCTCCGACGAGGGCGACGGCGCGGATGGAGTCGCCGCCGAGCTCGAAGAAGCTGTCGTCGACGCCGAGGGCGTCGAGGCCGAGGACCTCTTCCCAGACCTCGGCGATGCGCTGCTCGGCGGGTGTACGGGGGGCCGTGCGGGCACCGGTGGCGCGTCGGGCGTCGCTGCCGGGGGCGGGCAGGGCGCGCTTGTCGAGCTTGCCGTTGGTGGTGAGCGGCAGCCGATCCAGGGTGACGAAAGCGGCCGGGATCATGTACGGGGCGAGGTCGCGGGCCAGGGCCTCGCGCAGCTCGGCGGGGTCGTGGGCGGCGCCTTCGGCGGTGATCAGGTAGGCGACGATCTCCTTGGCGCCGGGGGTGTCCTCGCGCAGGACGACGACGGCGTCGTGGATGCCGGGCAGGGCGGCGAGGGCGGCCTGGATCTCGCCGAGTTCGACGCGGTAGCCGCGGATCTTGATCTGGCCGTCGGCGCGGCCGAGGAATTCGAGGCTGCCGTCCGGGCGCCGGCGGGCGATGTCGCCGCTCTTGTAGAGGCGCGAGCCGGCCGGGCCCCACGGGTCGGGCACGAACCGCTCGGCGGTCAGGCCGGGGCGGCCGAGGTAGCCGCGGGCGACGCCGGGGCCGGCCACGTGGATCTCGCCGAAGACGCCGACGGGGACGGGCTCGCCCCAGGCGTCGAGGAGGTGGACGCGCAGGTCGTCGAGGGGGACGCCGATGGGGTTGCTCGCGTCGGGGGCGAGGTCGGCCGCGGTCACCTCGTAGAAGGTGGTGTGGACGGTGGTCTCGGTGATTCCGTACATGTTGAGCAGGGCCGGGGCGGCGAGGCCGCGCCGGTCCGTCCACGGCGCCAGGTCCGGCACGGTCAGCTTCTCGCCGGCGAAGACGACGGCGCGCAGGGCGAGCCGGTCGATGCGCGGGTCGCCCTCGGCCGCGGCGACGACCAGGGAGCGGAAGGCGGACGGGGTCTGGTTGAGGACGGTGACCTGCTGTTCGACGAGCAGGTCGAGGAACTCGTCGGGCGAGCGGGTGACGGCGGCCGGGACGACGACGAGCTTGCCGCCGTGCAGCAGTGCGCCCCACATCTCCCAGACGGAGACGTCGAAGGCGTAGCTGTGGAAGAGCGGCCAGACGTCCGCGGCGGAGAACTCGTAGTGCCGGTAGGCCGTGGTGAGCAGCCGCAGGACGTTGCGGTGGCTGAGGCAGACGCCCTTGGGCTTGCCGGTGGAGCCCGAGGTGTAGATGACGTAGATCAGCTGATCCGGGTGGCCAGCCAGCGCCGGATTCGCAGCCGGAAGACTCTGCCAGTGCTCCGAGCCGGTCTCTCGGTCGAGTACGACGAGCGGGCCCTCATGAATCTCCTCGATCATCGGGGCGTGGCGGGTCTCGGTGAGCACGGCGAGGGCGCCGGCGTCCTTGAGGACGTAGCCGAGACGGTCGGCCGGGTTGGCCGGATCGAGCGGGAGGTAGCCGGCGCCCGACTTCAGTACCCCGAGGAGCGCGGGCATCAGCTCGGGGCCGCGCTCCAGGCAGACGCCCACGAGGGTGTCGGGGCCGGCGCCGAGGGTGCGCAGGTGGTGGGCGATGCGGTTGGCGCGGGCGTTGAGCTCGGCGTACGTGAGCTCGTGCCCGTCGGCGGTGACGGCGACCGCATCGGGGGTGGCGGCGACCTGGGCCTCGAACACCTCGTGGACGAAGCGCGGGTCGGGGGCCTCCTCGGGGGCGGGCTGGATGACCAGGGCCCGCTCGGCGGGGGCGAGGACGTCGAGCGCGGACAGCCGGGCGGCCGGGTCGGCGGCGATGGCGTGCAGCAGGCGGCCGAAGTGGTCGGCGAGGCGCTGCGCGGTGGCGGTGTCGAAGAGGGCGGTGGCGTACTCGAAGCGGCCGCGCAGGGTGCCGTCCGGGATCTCCTCGACCAGGAGCTGGAGGTCGAAGCGGGCGGTGTCGGCGGGGGTCTCGAACGGCTCGACGGTGATGCCGGGCAGGTCGTAGGCGGCGGTACGGGACTCGTGGAGGGTGAAGGCGGCCTGGAAGAGGGGGGTGCGGGAGAGGTCGCGCTCGGGCTGCAGGGCGTCGACGAGGCGGGCGAAGGGCATGTCCTGGTGGTCGAAGGCGTCCAGGACGTCGACGCGGCTGCGCTCCAGCAGGCGGCTGAAGCGCGGGTCGCCGTCCCAGCTGCCGCGCAGGACCAGGCTGTTGATGCCGTAGCCGATGAGCTGCTGCAGTTCGGGCCGGGTGCGGCCGGAGACCACGGTGCCGACCGCGATGTCACTGGTGCCGGTGTACTTGGCGAGGAGGGTCTGGTAGGCGGTGAGCAGCACCGTGAAGAGGGTGGTGCGGTGCTCGGTGGCGAGTTCGCGCAGGGATGCGGCGAGCTGTCCGGGCAGGTCGAGGGTGACGGCCGCGCCGGCGGAGCTGCGGACGGCGGGGCGCGGGCGGTCGGCGGGCAGGTCGAGGGGGGCGACGCCGTCGAGCCGGTCGCGCCAGTAGGCGAGGTGCTGGGTGAGGGCAGGTCCGTCGGCAAGCGCAGTGTTCTTCTGCTGCCAGGCCGCGAAGTCGGCGTACTGGACGGCCAGTTCGCCGGCCGGGCGGGAGCCGCAGTAGTAGGCGGAGAGGTCCTGGGCGAAGATCTGCGTGGACCAGGCGTCGCAGGCGATGTGGTGGAAGACGAGCACGAGGACGTGTTCGGTGGCGCAGAGCCGTACGAGGCGGACCCGCAGCGGCCATTCGGCGGCGAGGTCGAAGGCTTCCCGGGCGTACTCGGCCGTGAGCTGACGGGCGACGCTCTCCCTGTCGGCGGCGGGCAGCGCGGCGAGGTCTTCGACGAGGAACGGCACGGGGCCGGGCTCGTCGACGAGTTGGACGGGCTCGTCGCCGAACAGGTCGTAGCGGGTGCGCAGCACCTCGTGGCGGGCGACGACCTGGTCCACGGCGTTGCGCAGGGCGCTCTCGTCGAGGTCTCCGGTGAGCCGGATCGCGAGCGGGACGAGGTATTCGGTGCTCTCCGGCTCCAGCCGGTTCAGGAACCACATCTGCTGCTGTCCGGCGGACAGCGGCAGCGGCAGGCCGCGGTCGACGCGGGGGATCTCGCGGCGGCCGGCGGCTCCGGCACGTCCGGCGGTGAGTCTGCGGAGCAGCTCAGCGCGGAGCTGGTCGGGAGTCTGGGTACGCTCGGCGCTGGTGGTCATGCCTGGTGCTCCTTCAGCTGCGTGGAGACGGAGAAGTCGTGGGTGGGGGCGGCCGGGTCGGCGGCGGCCGGGTCGGCGGCGGCGAGCTCGGCCTGGACCAGCGCCTCGACGGCGCGGGCGAGTCCGGCGACGCTGGGGCCCTCGAAGATGGCGCGGAGCGGCAGGGAGACGAGGAACTCGGCCTGGATCCGGGAGATCAGGCGGATGCCGAGGATCGAGTTGCCGCCGCTCTGGAAGAAGTCGTCGTGCACGTCGGGCTCGACGCCGAGCAGTTCCTGCCAGATCGAGGCGATGTGCTCCTCGACGATGTCGCGGGGGCCGGTGCGGCCGGTGTCGCCGTCGGCCTGCGTGTCGGCGGGGTCGGGCAGCCGGCCGCGGTCGAGCTTGCCGTTCGCGGTGAGCGGGATGGCGTCGAGGGCGACGTACGCGCTGGGCAGCATGTAGTCGGGCAGCAGCCGGGCGCAGTGCGCGGTGAGTTCGGCGGTGTCGGGCAGTTCCCCGTCGGCGGGGACCAGGTAGGCGGTCAGGCCGCGGTCGGCGGTGACGGCCGCGTCGCGGACCTTGGGGTGGGCGGTGAGGACGGCCTGGATCTCGCCGGCCTCGACGCGGAAGCCGCGGACCTTGATCTGGTGGTCGATGCGTCCGAGGAAGGTGACGGTGCCGTCGGGCAGCTGGCGGGCCAGGTCGCCGGTCCGGTAGAGGCGGGAGCCGGCCGGGCCGTACGGGTCGGGCAGGAACTTCTCGGCGGTCAGGCCCGGGCGGCCGGTGTAGCCGCGGGCGACGCCGGTGCCGCCGACGTGGAGTTCGCCGGTCGCGCCGAGCGGTACGGGGCGCAGCTCCGGGTCGAGGACGTACATGGACAGGCCGGGCAGCGGGCGGCCGATGGGGACGACCCCGCTCTCGGGGGCGTTCACCGGGTGGATGCAGGTGCCGACGGAGCATTCGGTGGGGCCGTACTCGTTGATCAGCCGGCCGGGGCCGAGGAGTTCGAGCCAGCGGGTGGCTGCGGCGCCGGGGAAGGCCTCGCCGGCGACGAGCACGGTCCGCGCCAGGCTCGCGGCCTGCTCGTCGGTGAGCTGCTGGGACAGGATGTCGAGGTGGCCGGGGGTGAGCTTGACGAAGCTGTACGGGGCGCCCTGCGCGAGGGTGCTGCCGAGGTCGGCGAGGTCGAGTCCGGCGGGCAGGATGTGCAGCGGCTGGCCGGCCACGAGCGGCGCGTACAGGTTCGGCACGACCAGGTCGAAGGCGGTGGAGGAGAAGAGGGCGGCGCCCCCGCCGTGGCTGCCGGCGAGGTCGCGGGCGGCCCAGGCGACGTGGTTGGCGAGGCCCCGCTGCTCGACGGCGACGCCCTTGGGGCGGCCGGTGGAGCCGGAGGTGAAGATCGTGTAGGCGACGGCGAGCGGGTCCTGGCGGCGCGGCGGCCGGGTGCTCGGCAGTGCGTCGAGCACGGCCCGGTCGCGGTCGACGACGACGAGTTCGCCGGGGAAGACGGGAGCCATGCGCACGGCGTGGTCGGCGGTGGTGACCAGCACCCGGGCGCCCGCGTCGGCGAGCATCCCCGCGAGGCGCTCGGCAGGGTGGGCGGGGTCCAGGGGCACGTAGCCGGCGCCGGTCTTCCAGCTGCCGAGGAACGCGGCCAGCAGGTCGGGCCCTCGGTCGAGCAGTACGCCGACCAGGTGCTCGGTGGTGGCGGCTGACTGGCGCAGCCGCCAGGCGAGGCGGTTGGACCGGGCGTCGAGCTCGGCGAAGGTCGTGCTGCGGCCCTCGTGGCGCAGGGCGGTGGCCTCGGGGCGTTCCGCGGCCCGCGCCTCGAACAGGTCGAGGACGGTGGCCTCGGCGGGCTCGGCGACCGTGGTGTGGGCCGCGGTGTTCCACTCGACGAGCTGGCGGTGGCGCTCGGCGGCCCCGGTCAGCTCCAGTGCGCCGAGCGGGGTGGCCGGGTCGGCGACGGCCGCGGCGAGGAGGCGGACGAAGTGGTCCACCAGGCGCTGCACGGTGGCGTCCTCGAACAGCGAGGTCGCGTACTCCAGGACGCCGGCGAGGGCGCCGTCGGGGCGGCGGCGCAGGAAGAGGGTCAGGTCGGTCTTGGCGATCCGCCAGGCCTGCCGGAAGGTCTCGAGGTCGTCCAGGTCGGCGCCGCCGGTGGTCAGCGTCTCGTCGTGCAGGTCGAAGGCGGCCTGGTAGACGGGCGTCCGGGACAGGTCGCGGTCGCCCTGGACCTCCTCGACCACCCGCTCGAAGGGCGCCTCCTGATGGCCGAAGCCGGCCAGGGTGACCTCGCGGACCCGGTCCAGGGCCTCGCCGAAGCCCAGGTCGGAGGTGAGGCCGGCGCGCAGGGCGAGGGAGTTGAGGAAGAAACCGACCAGGTTGGCTGTTTCGGGGCGGCCGCGGCCGGCGACGGGGGTGCCGACGGTGACGTCCCATGCGCCGCCGTGCCGGGCGAGCAGGGTCGCGTACCCGGTGAGCAGGGTCATGAAGGGGGTCGCACCGTGGCGGCGGCCCAGCTCGGCCAGGGCGTCGGCGGTCTCGGCGGGGATCACCACGGGGACGACGGCGCCCCGGTGGTCGCGCTCGGCCGGGCGGGGGTGGTCGGTGGCCAGGGCCAGCGGGGAATGCCCGTCGAGGGCGCCCCGCCAGTACGCGAGGTCGGCGGCCAGGGTCTCCTCGGTCAGCGCGGTGCGCTCCCAGGCGGCGTAGTCGGCGTACCCGAGGGCGAGTTCGGGCAGCTCGGGGGCCCGCCCGGCGGCGAAGGCCGCGTACAGCTCGCCGAACTCGCGCTCCAGCAGCGCGGAGGACCAGCCGTCGCAGGTGATGTGGTGCAGGGCGATCACCAGCACCGGGCCGCGGCCCTCCACGCGGACCAGCAGGGCACGCCACAGCGGACCGTCCTGGAGGTCGAAACCGCGGCCGAAGTGCCCGGCGACCAGGGCGCCGAGCCCCTCGCGGGTGGCGGTGGCCTCGGCGAGCTCGACGGGGCCGGGGGCGACGATCCGCTGGCCGCTCTCGTCGGCGTCGGCCGGGTAGCGGGTGCGCAGCGCCTCGTGGCGCACTTCGAGCGCGTCCAGGGCGCGCTGGACGAGCGCGGTGTCGGCGGCCTCGGGCAGGCCGACGATGAGCGGGGAGACCCACTCGGCGCCGCCGGGGTTCATCCGGTCCTGGAAGTGCAGCCGGCGCTGGCCGAAGGAGAGCGGCAGGACACCGGAACGGTCGACGGGGACCAGCGCGGGCCGGACCCCGGCGGCGGTCAGCAGGGCGGCCTGCGCCTCGACGGTGGCGGAGGTGAACAGCTCGGCCGGGGTGACGTCCTTGCCGGTGGCCTCGCGCAGCCGGGCCGCGAGCCGGGTGATGAGCAGGGAGTCTCCGCCGAGGCGGAAGAAGTCGTCGTGGACGCCGACCCGTTCGACGGGCAGCAGCCCCTGCCAGACCTCGGCGACGATCCGCTGGGCCTCGGTGCGCGGGGCGGTGTACGGCCGGTCCGCGTCGTCCTGGACGGGGCCGGGCAGGGCGGCCCGGTCGAGCTTGCCGTTGGAGGTGAGCGGGAAGGCGGCGAGCGGGATGAGCACGGTCGGCACGAGGGCCTCGGGCAGCAGCCCGCGCAGGAAGGTCCGCAGGTCGGCGGGGAGTTCGGCGTCCGCGGTGGTGAGGTGGGCGGTCAGCCGCTTGGCCCCGTCGGCGCCCTCGGGGGCGGTGACCACGGCGCCGGTGACCTCGGGGTGGGCCAGCAGCGCGGCCTCGACCTCGCCGGGCTCGATGCGCACGCCGTTGACCTTGACCTGGTGGTCGGCGCGGCCGCGGTACTCCAGGGTGCGGTCGGCGCGCCAGCGGACCAGGTCGCCGGTGCGGTAGAGCCGGCCGCCCGCGGAGCCGTACGGGTCGGGCACGAAGCGCTCGGCGGTCAGGTCGGGACGGCCGAGGTAGCCACGGGCCAGGCTGGTGCCGCCGATGTGCAGCTCGCCGGGGACGCCGACGGGGACCGGGCGGCCCTGCTCGTCGAGGACCAGCAGGCGGGTGCCGGGCAGCGGACGGCCGATCGGGACGGGGCCGCTCGCCTGCGCGGGGTCGTAGGGGTGGGCGGTGACGTCGATGGAGCACTCGGTGGGCCCGTACGTGTTCCAGACGGCCAGCCGCTCGCCGTGGCCCTCCAGGGCGCGCCGGCACAGCTCGGCGTGGAGCGGCTCGCCCGCGCAGAACAGCAGGCGCAGCGCGGTCAGTTCGCGCCAGCCCGGCTCGGCGACGAGCAGCCGCAGCACGGAGGGCACCACCTGGAGCACGGTGGCCCCGAGGCGGGCGGCGGCGGCCACCAGCGCCTGGGGGTCGCGCTCGGCGCCGACCGGGGCGAGCGCGACGGCGCCGCCGCTGACCAGCGGGCCGAAGACCTCCCAGCAGTGGGCGTCGAAGCCGATGGCGGTCTTGTGCAGCACCCGGTCGCCGGCGCCGAGGCCGTGCGTGCGCACCGTCCACAGCACGCGGTTGGCGATGCCCGCCTGGGTGACCTGGACGCCCTTGGGGCGGCCGGTGGAGCCCGAGGTGTGGATGACGTACGCGAGGTGGCCGCTCTGGACCGCGGCCCGGGGGGCGGTGTCCGGCAGGGAGGCGATCAGCTCCCACTCCGCGTCCAGGTCCACCTGGGGGGCGCCGAGTTCGGTACCGGCGGCCCGGCCGGCGGTCAGGACCACCGCGGGACGCGCCTCGGCGACCAGCGAGCGCAGCCGCTCGGCCGGGTGCGCCGGGTCGAGCGGCAGGTAGGCGGCGCCGGTCTTCCACACGGCGAGCAGCGAGACGACGAGCGACGCGGAGCGCTCCAGGTGGACGCCGACCAGGGTGTCGGGGCCGACGCCGAGCCGGGTCAGGCGGTGCGCGAGGCGGTTCGCGGAGGCGTCCAGGTCGGCGTAGGAGAGCGGGGCCCGGCCGTCGGCGAGCACGGCGGGGGCGTCGGGGGTGTGCTGCGCCTGCTGGGCGACCAGCTCGGCGAGGGTCGAGCCGGCGTCATTCTGACGGGTCTGCGGAGTCATCTCTCTGGTCCTCTTGATGAGTTGACGGGCCGGCTCGAATCGGATGTGGCCGACTGCGTGTGTGGCTGCGCGGAAGTGCTGCGCGGGAAAGTGCTGCGCCGGCCCGGGCGGGGGCGGCCGGGCCGGCGCGGTCTGTGCGGTGGGGGGTGGGAGGGAACGGGAGGGGCGAGCGAGGTGGGCGGGGGTGGGGGTGGGTCAGGAGGCGTCGGCGAGGGCGTCGCCGGCGGCCGCCTGCTCCATCCGGCGGCGCAGGCTCAGCGGACGCATGTCGGTCCACACCTCGCCGATCCGGTCCAGGCAGGCCTCCTTGGAGCCCTCGAAGCCCTCCGCGTGCCAGCCGGCCGGCAGGTCGCGGTCGGCCCACCACACCGAGTACTGCTCCTCGTCGTTGCGGACCACGCGGTAGGTGCGCTCGTCGGTCTGGACGTCACTCATGTCGGTCTCCAAAACGGTTGGTCGGGCGGAGTTGCGTACGACTCTGCGAGGAGTCGCTATATCGACCCCATACGGGGTCCAGCGGCACGAACCCGCAGGTCATTGAGGTGTTCAAGACTCTTGAGGGTGCGCTGCGCATCGACCCCGAAGTCGATGAGGCAGCCCACCTCGTCGATGCCCAGCGCCTCCAGCCGCTCGACGACGGCGAGGCCGCGCTCGACCGTGCCGAACATGCCCTGGCGGTCGTAGAACCGCTCGAAGGCCCGCTCGACGAGGTAGTCCACGTCGGACTCCTGCACGCTCTGCGGGTCGAAGGTGCCGCGGTCGGAGTCGACCGTGCCCGACAGCAGCCCGAAGGAGGTCTTCAGGTACGCGGAGAGCGAGGGGCGCACGAGCTCGCGCACCTCCTCGGTGTCGGTGCCGAGGAAGGTGTGCAGCATCAGCACGACGTGTCCGGGCTTGTCGCCGTGGTGCTCGCGCAGCGCGGCCCGGTAGACGGAGAGCTTCCCGGCCAGTTCGTCGAGGTCCTGTCCGAGCAGGTGGGTCAGCACCCCGGCGCCGAGCTCGCCCGCCGTGCGGAAGGTGTCGGCGCTGCCCGCGCTGGTGATCCAGACGGGCAGTTCAGGCTGGACAGCGGGCGGGTAGACCCGTACGGCCGCGTCCTTGCCCTTGCCGTCGGCGAGGGTGATGCTCTCGCCCCGCCACAGGGCGCGTACGGACTCCACCGTCTCGGTGAGGAGTTCCTTGCGGCGCGCGTGGGCCTCGGGGCGCAGGACGAAGTCCGTGGGGTGCCAGCCGGAGGCGAAGGACACCCCGGCCCGGCCCGCGGAGAGGTTGTCGACGACCGACCAGTCCTCGGCGATGCGCAGCGGGTGGCCGAGCGGCGCGACGACGCTGCCGGCGCGGATGCCGATCCGCTCGGTGACCGCGGCGAGAGCGGCGCCGGTGACGGCCGGGTTGGGGTAGAGGCCGCCGAAGGGGTGGAAGTGCCGCTCGGGCGTCCACACCGCCGTGAAGCCGTTGCGGTCGGCGAACTTGGCGCCCTCCAGGAGGAGTTCGTAGCGCCCGGCGTCGCCGGAATCGGTGCTGTCGTTGGCGAAGTAGAACAGACTGAAGTCCACCCCGGCTCCTTCGGATCGGCTCGGCGGTCGTGTGTTGATCGGCGAGCACGACGCTAGGGAGCCGGGGTTTTACCGCGTTATCGAATCCATTTCCGGCCAGTGTCCGAGCCGAACCGGACGCGCGGACGCCCGCGGCACGCAGGGCGTGCCG
>NZ_JBHWVJ010000072.1:0-39756 GCF_042736725.1 Streptomyces sp. NPDC060028
GGGGGGGGGGGTGGGGGGGGGGGGGGGGGGGGGGGTGGGCCCCCCCCCGCCCCGGGCGCGTCTGCCGTGGTTTACGGCTTCGGGAGGGTGCAGCCCGGGCGGGTCAGGTCGATCTTGTTGCCCGCGGCGATGCAGGGGACGATCGTGTACGTCTCCTGGGCATAGTTGATGCCCTGGCGGACCGTCACCTTGCCTGCCTCGTCGACCTCGCACGGGTTGTTCTCCGTGCAGCGCTGGCCGTCCTCGTTGCCCGTGTTGTTGACGGCGACGACCTTGCCGGTCGTCGTGTCGATCACGGGCGAGCCGGAGGTGCCGCCGATCGTGTTGCAGGACGAGGTGTAGCGGACCGAGTCCTTCCAGGTCCAGTCGCCCTCCTTCAGGCGGTACGCGAACCCGTCGATGTTGCAGCTGTAGGTCCGCTTCCAGTACCCGGACACGACCTTGATCGCCGAACCCTGGGCCGGGTGGGCGTCGTTGAGGGTCAGTGCGCTGATGCCGTACTGGCTCTGGATCTGCGCGTACGTCTTGGTCAGCTGGTAGATCGAGATGTCCGTGTCGGTCATCGTCGCGTACGCGATCTTGCTGGCGCGCAGCGTACCGACCTTCGAGCCCGATGCGTTGAGCAGCGAGAAGGAGCGGCTGGACGCCTGGTCCTTGATGACCTCGCCGGCCGCCGGGAAGCCGGTTTCCAGGCAGTGGCCGTTGGACAGGACGAGCGCGAGGTCGGTGGGCTGGGAGCCGGGCGCGCGGACGACGGAGCCCGAACAGTTGCTCAGCGCGACCGTGCCGGCGTAGTTGACCGCGACGGCGGTCCGGGTGGCCGAGCCCTGGGGTGCCGAGGCCGCGGCCGGTGCTGCCGCCGCTCCTATCAGGAGCAGTGAGAACACGGCGCCGGCGAGAGGCTTGTTCATGTGGGGGTTCCCCTCTGATGACGATTGCGAACCGAAGATCCTCCGGTTGTCATGCGCATTGTTGGGATGTCCGCTCCAACTCACAAGAGGGCACGTTCAGTTGCGGACTCGACCACAACGGCTGCATTCAGGCTTGTGGATACCCGGCAACGGCCGATAACGGCCCGCGGCCCGACCGCCATTACCGGCACATCCCTTGACGGCCCCCGGGCCGGGGAGCACAGTGGCCACGGCGCCGCTTGAGAGCGCTCTCAATCCCCCGGGCTCCGGCCGCGCCTCCCCCCACACCGCGCCCCCACGGCGCCTCAGAGAGGGCACACACCCATGCGTCTGACATCCGATGGAAAACGGCGGTCCGCCCGGCGGGCGGTCATCGCCGCCCTGAGCACGATGGCCGTGGCGGCGGCCGCCGCCGTGGTCGTCACCCTGCCCGCGAACGCCGTCGCCCCACCGACGCCGGCGGGCTGGTCCCAGGTGTTCCTGGACGACTTCAACGGGGCCTCGGGCTCCGGGGTGAACACCGCCGACTGGCAGTACACCACCGGTACGAGCTACCCCGGCGGCCCCGGCGGCTTCGGTACCGGCGAGGTCGAGACGATGACCGCGGACCCCGCCAACGTCTCGCTCGACGGCGCCGGAAACCTGCGGATCACCCCGCGCCGGGACGCTGCCGGGAACTGGACGTCCGGACGCGTCGAGTCCCGGCGCTCCGACTTCCAGGCCCCGGCGGGCGGCAGGCTGCGTACGGAGGCCCGTATCCAGATGCCCGACGTCACGGGCCCGGCGGCCAAGGGGTACTGGCCGGCGTTCTGGATGCTGGGAGCGCCCTACCGGGGCAACTGGTGGAACTGGCCCGGGGTCGGCGAACTGGACATCCTGGAGAACGTCCAGGGCATCGACAACGAGTGGGCCACCATGCACTGCGGCACGAGCCCGGGAGGCCCGTGCAACGAGAAGTCCGGCATCGGCGGCCAGCGCGTCTGCACCGGCACCACCTGCCAGGGCGGCTTCCACACCTACGCCGTGGAGTGGGACCGGTCCACCGCCGTGGAGGAGATGCGCTTCTACCTCGACGGGGTCAACTTCCACACCGTACGGGCGAACCAGATGGACGCGGCGACCTGGACCAACGCCACGAACCACGGCTACTTCATCATCCTGAACGTCGCCATGGGCGGCGAGTTCCCGGCGGCCTTCGGCGGCGGCCCCGACGCGGGCACCCAGCCCGGCCACCCGATGGTCGTCGACTACGTCTGCGTCCTCCAGTCGTCGGGCGGCACGACGACGCCTCCGACCACCCCGCCCACGACGCCTCCGCCCACCACTCCCCCGACCACCCCGCCGACCGGCAACCGTGACGCGTACTCCGCCATCCAGGCCGAGTCGTACGACGACCAGGCCGGGCTGGCCGAGGAGACCACCACCGACACGGGCGGCGGCCAGGACGTCACCGCGATAGCCAACGGCGACTGGGCCCTGTACCGCGGCGTGAACTTCGGCGCCGCCGCGGCGAAGCAGTTCCGCGGCCGCGTCGCCGGCGGCGCGGCCGGCGGCGTGAGCGGGCTCGTCGAGGTCCGCCTCGACAGCCGCACCAGCGCGCCGATCGGCAGTTTCTCGATCGCGAACACCGGCGGCTGGCAGAGCTGGCGGACCGTGCCGGCGAACATCACGGGCGTCACGGGCACGCACGACGTCTACCTGACCTTCACCAGCGGTCAGCCGGCCGACTACGTGAACGTCAACTGGTTCGATTTCGGGCACTGAGCAAGCGCAGGAGTGAGCTCCTGAACACCCCCCGTCCTCCCCGTGGCGCGGGCCTCGTCCCCTTGGCCGTACGGGCCGCGCCGGGCGCCCGATGACCTCCCGGCTGCGCCAGACCGCGAGCGGCCACGACACCGACTCCAACCCGCCGACCGGGCTGACGTTCGGCATCGGCCGGTGAACCGGCCCGTACCTCCGGGAGCGCTCTCAGGCTCCCGGCGGTACGGGTTACCCTGCTGTCCGGCGAGGCAACCGCCCCCGGACACGCATGAGGAGCGCCCGTGCCCGAACAGCTTCCCGGTAACCGCCCCACGCTGGAGGCGGTCGCGGAGCGCGCCGGGGTGTCCCGGGCCACCGCGTCCCGTGTCGTCAACGGCGGCGACGGCGTACGCCCTCAGCTGGCGGACCGGGTCCGCGTCGCCATCCGGGACCTGGGCTACGTGCCCAACCACGCGGCCCGCACGCTGGTCACCCGGCGCACCGGGGCCGTTGCGGTGATCATCGCCGAACCGGAGATCCGGATCTTCTCCGACCCCTTCTTCTCCCGCCAGGTGCGCGGCATCAGCAAGGAGCTGACCGCGCACGACACCCAGCTGGTCCTGCTGCTGGTGGAGGACACCGGCGACTACGACCGGATCGAGCGCTACCTGGCCGGCGGCCACGTCGACGGGGCGCTCGCCTTCTCGCTGCACACCGACGATCCGCTGCCCGCGATCACCCGCCGCATCGGCATGCCCACGGTGTACGGCGGCCGTCCGGGGTGGACGGCCGGCGCCGGGGGCCACGGCGGGGTGGCGTACGTGGACGCGGACAACCGCGGGGGCGCGCGCGAGGCCGTACGGTACCTGCTGTCCCGGGGGCGGCAGCAGATCGCGCACATCGCCGGGCCGCTGGACCAGACTTCGGCGACCGACCGGCTGGACGGCTACCGTGACGTGCTGCTCGACGCCGACCCGGCGCTGATCGCGGAGGGGGACTTCACCGCGGCGGGCGGGGCCCGGGCCATGGCCGAGCTGCTGGAGCGCTGTCCGGGGCTGGACGCCGTGTTCGCGGCGAACGACCTGATGGCCACGGGCGCGTTGCGGGTGCTGCGCGAGCGCGGTCTGACCGTGCCGGGAGACGTGGCGCTGGTCGGTTTCGACGATGCCGAGCAGGTGGCGGAGACCGCCGATCCGCCGCTGACGACCGTACGGCAGGACATCGAGGGCATGGGGCGCCTGATGGCCCGTCTGCTGCTGCGCACCCTCGACAAGGCGCAGGGCTCGTACAGCGTCCCCGGCTCGGTGATCACTCCGACGGCTCTGGTGCGCCGCGCCTCGGCCTGATCCCCAAGGACCGGGCCGGTCCGACCTCTTGACGGGGGACGGTCATGAGGTGCACGCTCCACTCGCGTTCTGAGAGCGCTCTCAAAATGCTCTCGAGCCCGCTCCGGAACCGAAGTCAGCCGTTGCCGAGGAGGCCGCCGCATGTCCATACCCCGAGCCGTCGAAAGAGCCACGGTCCGCCTCGGCGCCGTCGCCCTCGCCGGAGTCCTCCTGGCCGCTTGCGGTGGTTCCGGTTCGGACGCCGGGTCCTCCGACGACGCGGGCGGCAAGATCACCCTGACCGTCGACCTGTTCGGCGCCTTCGGCTACCAGGAGGCCGGTCTGTACACCGAGTACGAGCAGCTCCACCCGAACATCAAGATCAAGCAGACCGACACCGAGGACGAGCAGGACTACTGGAAGGCGCTCCAGACCCGCCTCGCCGGCGGGGGCGGGCTCTCCGACGTACAGGGCCTGGAGGTCGGCCGCATCGCCTCGGTCACCCAGAAGCAGTCCGACAAGTTCGTGGACCTCGCCGAGTTCGGCGCCGGCACCCTCAAGGAGGAGTTCGCCGCCGCCAAGTGGTCGGCCGCGACGACCAAGGACGGCAAGGTGCTGGGGCTCGGCACCGATGTGGGCCCGGAGGCCATGTGCTTCCGCGGCGATCTGCTGAAGGCGGCGGGACTGCCCACCGACCGCGCCGAACTCGCCGCCCGCTGGGCCACGTGGGACGGGTACCTCGAACTGGGCAGGCAGTACAAGGCGAAGGCCCCCGCCGGCAGCGCCTGGCTGGACAGCGTCGGCAGTCTGAACGCGATCATGACGGGCCAGGAGAAGGAGCGGTACTACGACGCCTCGGGCGCTCTCGTCTACGAGAACAGCCCGGCGGTGAAGGCCGCCTGGGACGCCTCGGTCAAGGCCGCCGCCGACGGGCTCAGCGCCAAGCTGGACCAGTGGTCGCCGCCGTGGAACCAGGCGTTCTCCTCCGGCTCCTTCGCCACCATCCCCTGCCCCGCCTGGATGCTCGGCTACATCAAGGGCCAGGCCGGGGACGCGGCCAAGGGCAAGTGGGACGTCGCGCAGCTGCCGGGCGGCGCGGGCAACTGGGGCGGCTCCTACCTGGCGGTCCCCCGCGCCGCCAAGCACAAGAAGGAGGCGTACGAGCTGATCAAGTGGCTCACCGCACCCGAGCAGCAGACCAAGCTCTTCCGCACGCAGGGCAACTTCCCCTCCAGCACCAAGGCCATCGCGCAGGTGGCGGACGCGAAGGACCCCTACTTCTCCGACGCGCCGATCGGGCAGATCTTCGGTGACGCCGCCGGCAAGTCGCCCGTCCAGGTGCTCGGACTGCACGACAAGGACATCGCCGACCAGATCGCCAACGCGCTGAGCGAGGTGGAGCGCAAGGGCACGCCGCCGGACACGGCCTGGTCGAACGCGAAGAAGGCCGTCAAGAACGCCCTGGGCTGAGCCGCCGTGACCTTGACCGCGCAGCCGCTCCCCCGGCGCGGGCGGCGGGGGAGCCTGTCCCCGTACGCCTTCCTCGCGCCGTTCTTCACCCTGTTCGCCGCCTTCGGGCTGTTCCCCCTGATCTACACGGCGTACGTCTCCCTCTACCGCGTGGAACTCCAGACCCCGAGCGAGCTGGAGTGGCGGGGCGCCCGCAACTACACGGCCCTCTTCACCGACACGTTCTTCTGGACGGCGCTGCGCAACACCTTCACCATCGGGGTGCTGTCCACGGTGCCCCAGCTGCTCATGGCCCTGGGGCTGGCCCATGTCCTCAACTACCGGCTGCGGGCGCTGACGTTCTTCCGTACGGCGCTGCTGCTGCCGTACGCGACCTCGGTCGCCGCGGCCTCGCTGATCTTCGCGCAGCTCTTCGGGCGGGACTTCGGGCTCGTCAACTACCTGCTGGGGCTGGTGGGTTTCGATCCGGTGGACTGGCAGAGCGGCACCGCGGCCTCCCAGATCGCCGTGTCCTCCATCGTCGTATGGCGGTGGACCGGCTACAACGCGCTGATCTACCTGGCGGGCATGCAGAGCATTCCGGGCGAGCTGTACGAGGCGGCCGAGGTCGACGGGGCCTCCCGGCTGCGGCAGTTCCTCCACGTGACGCTGCCCGGGCTGCGTCCGACGATCGTCTTCACCGTGGTCGTCTCCACGATCGGCGCCACCCAGCTCTTCGGGGAGCCGCTGCTCTTCGAGGGCTCGATGTCGGGGGGCATCTCGCACCAGTACCAGACCCTCGGGCTGTACATGTACGAGCAGGGCTGGGGCTTCTTCCATCTGGGCCGGGCGGCGGCCATCGCCTGGGTGATGTTCCTGTTGATCGTCGCGCTGGTCGGGGTCAACGCCCTGATCGCACGCCGCCGTTCAGGTGCGGGTACGGGCAGGGGGGCGGGCCGATGAGCGCCTCCGTCACCGCCGCCCGGCACCGCGGCGGGAGGCTCACGTACGCCGTGCTGGTCGGCGCGGTGGCGATCTCCGCCTTCCCGCTGTACTGGACGCTGGTCGCGGCGAGCCGGTCCAACGCCGAGCTGGCCCGGCCTGTGCCCACCCTGCTGCCCGGTCCGCGCCTGCTGGACAATCTGCAGGCGGTCCTGGACGAGGCGGACATCGGCAAGGCCCTGCTGAACTCCCTCATCGTGTCGGCCTCCATCACCGTCGGCACGGTGCTGTGCTCCACCCTGGCCGGGTTCGCCTTCGCCAAACTGCGCTTCCGCGGGCGCGGTGCGCTGCTGAGCGTGGTCGTAGCCTCGATGATGATTCCGCCGCAGCTGGGTGTGATCCCGCTCTTCATGCTGATCGTCGAACTGCACTGGGTGAACCAGCTCCAGGCGGTCGTCCTGCCCGGACTGGTCTCCGCCTTCGGGGTGTTCTTCATGCGGCAGTTCCTCACGCAGTCGCTGCCGGACGAGTTGATCGAGGCGGCCCGGGTCGACGGCGCCTCGTACGCCCGGATCTTCTGGTCGATCGTCGTCCCGGTGGCCCGGCCGGCCATGGCGGTGCTGGGTCTGCTCACCTTCATGACGGCCTGGAACGACTTCTTCTGGCCGGTCGTCGCCCTCTCCTCGCAGGAGCCGACCGTGCAGGTCGCGCTGCGCCAGCTGGGCGGAGGTTACGTCCACGACCAGTCCGTGATCATGGCGGGCACACTGCTCGGGACGCTGCCCGTGCTGCTGGTCTTCGGACTGCTCGGCCGCCAGATCGTGGGCGGCATCATGCAGGGCGCGGTCAAGGGATGAAGCACCGAACGAAGCGGGACGCAACGCGGATGCAGCGCGGGGCCACGCGCGACCGGCCCTTTCCTCCACCCCCTACCGGGAGTCTCTCCATGACCACCATCGACGCGTCCCCCGCCACGGGGACGGCGGCGCGTTTTCCCGCCGGGTTCCGCTGGGGCACGGCGACCGCGGCGTACCAGATCGAGGGCGCGGCCGCGCTCCACGGGCGTACGCCCTCGATCTGGGACACCTTCAGCCGGACGCCCGGGAAGGTCCTCAACGGGGACACCGGGGACACCGCGGCCGACCACTACCACCGGATGGCCGAGGACGTGGGCCTGATGAAGCGGCTGGGGGTCAGCGACTACCGTTTTTCGGTGGCGTGGCCGCGGGTGCAGCCCACCGGGCGGGGCCCGGCCCTGCAGCGCGGCCTGGACTTCTACCGCGGGCTCGTGGACCGCCTGCTGGAGGCGGGGATCCGTCCGGTCGCCACCCTCTACCACTGGGACCTGCCGCAGGAGCTGGAGGACCGCGGTGGCTGGCCGCTGCGCGAGACGGCCGAGCGGTTCGCCGAGTACGCGGGACACGTGGCGGGGGCGCTCGGGGACCGGGTGGCCGACTGGACCACCTTCAACGAGCCGTGGTGCGCCGCCTTCCTCGGGTACGCCTCCGGTGTTCACGCCCCGGGCCGCACCGAGCCGGCGGCCGCGCTGCGCGCCGCGCACCACTTCAACCTGGCGCACGGGCTCGGCGTACAGGCCCTGCGCTCCGTGCTTCCGCGGTCCGCGGGGGTCTCGCTGACCCTCAACCTGCACGCGGTGCGGGCGCTGACCGACTCCCCGGCCGACCTGGACGCGGCGCGCCGGATCGACGCGCTGGGCAACAGGATCTTTCTCGACCCGGTATTCCACGGGCGGCTCCCGGGAGACCTGGTGCGCGATACCGCCGAGGTGACCGACTGGGGATTCGTGCGGGACGGCGACCTGGCGGTGGCGGCCACGCCGGTGGACTGGCTCGGGGTCAACTACTACTCCCCCACGCTGGTCGCGGCCGCGGGTCCCGGCGCCCCGGCCGCGGGCGGGGATCCGTCGCCGTGGCCGGGTACGGAGGGGCGCGTACGCTTCGTGCCCGCGCCCGGTGCCCGTACGGCCATGGACTGGCCGGTGGACGCGGACGGGCTGTACGAGCTGCTGGCGCGGCTGCGGGACGAGCTGCCGGGCGTGCCGGTGCTGATCACCGAGAACGGGGCGGCGTACGAGGACTACGCCGATCCGGAGGGCGACGTCCACGATCCGCAGCGCATCGCCTATCTGCACGGCCATCTGACGGCGGTGCACCGGGCCATCGCGGACGGGGCGGACGTGCGCGGGTACTTCCTGTGGTCGCTGCTCGACAATTTCGAATGGGCGTACGGCTACAGCAAGCGGTTCGGCATCGTCCACGTCGACTTCGCGACGCAGCGCCGCACGCCCAAGGACAGTGCGTACTGGTACGCCGACGTCATCGCCCGCGGCGGCCTGCCGGGGTGACGGCGGGCCCGCGGCGGGGCATGGTGGTGGCATGGCCGAGCAGGGACACGACGTGTGGGCGGCGGGGGACGCCTACGAGCGCTACATGGGCCGGTGGAGCCGGCTGGTCGCCCGCGCGTTCACGGGCCGGCTGCGCGGCGGGGACGGGCTGCCCTGCGGGGACGATCTGCGGTGGCTGGACGTGGGGTGCGGGACCGGGGCGCTGACCGGGCGGGTCGTGGAACTGCGGCGGCCCCGGGCGGTGCTGGGGGTGGACCGCTCCGCGGCCTTCGTCGCCACGGCCCGGCGCCTGGTTCCGGGCCCCGCCTCCTTCGCCGTGGCGGACGCGCTGGCCCTGCCGGTGCGCGACGGGAGCCGGGACGTGGTCGTCAGCGGGCTGGCGCTCAACTTCCTGCCCTCGCCCGCCGCGGGGGTGGCCGAGGCGGTGCGCGTGGTGCGGCCCGGCGGGGTGGTCGCCGCGTACGTGTGGGACTACGCAGGGGGCATGGGGTTCCTGCGCCGATTCTGGGACGCCGCGCTGCGCGTGGATCCGGCGGCGGGCGAGCTGGACGAGGGGCGCCGGTTCCCGGTGTGCCGTCCCGACGCGCTGCGGGCGCTGTGGGAGGGTGCGGGGCTGGCCGGGGTGGTGGTGGCGCCGATCGAGGTGCCCGCCGTGTTCGCGGGCTTCGCGGATCTGTGGGAGCCCTTCCTGACCGGGCAGGGGCCGGCTCCCGGCTACGTCGCCGCCCTGGACCCGCCTCTGCGGGAGCGGCTGCGCGAGGCACTGCGTGCGGACCTGCCCTTCCGGCCGGACGGGTCGATCGCGCTGTGCCTGCGGGCGTGGGCCGTTCAGGGCGTCAGGTCCGGGTAGGACGCGGCGATCCGGCCCGCGTCCACCGTGAGGTCCAGGACGCGCGGGGACGCCGGGTCGTTCAGCTCTTCGGCGACCTCGCAGCGGCCCCAGCCCGCCCGGGTGCCGACCCGGAAGCGGGTGGCCTCCGGGACGGTGAGGGCCAGGCGGCCCTCGCCGACCTTGCCGGTCACCCGGTCCGGCGGGGTGACGAAATCGGCGATGGCCCGGCCGGAGCCGATGCGCAGGTCCGCCTCGGGCGAGGTGAGCGCGGTGGCCCGCAGGTTGCCGGAGCCCACGCGGGCGCGCAGGGCGCCGCGCAGCCCGGTCAGGTTGATCTCCCCGGAGGTGACGTCGGCGTCGACGCTGCCGCCCAGGCCGCTGATGTCCACGCGCCCGGAGGCGGCCGTGACCTTGACCGGGACGTCTACGGGCACGGTCACCCCGAGCTGGACCGAGCAGCCGAGTCCGGAGGTCACCCAGGAGTCCTCGGCGGGGCAGTGCGGGGTCAGTTTGAGGGTGTCGCCGAGCCAGCTCTCCTCGATCGTGGGCGCCTTGAGCGACCAGCTGACCTCGGCGCGGTAGCCGACCTGCCGGTCCGCGCGGGGGGTGACGGTCACGTTCGCGCCGCCGGCCTCGATCTCGACGGCGGTCACGGGGCGGCCGTCGCTGCCGCCGCGCAGGGCGCCGGTGCGGGTGGTCCCGTACGCGCTCGCCTGCCAGACGGCCGGCACGACGACGAAGACCGCGCCGAACAGGGCCGCGAGGATCCAGGCGGCGCGGCGGCGGGGGCGGTCGACCCCGGTGGTACGCGTCACGGTGTGCGTCACGGCGTACCGTCCAGGAAGCGCAGGACGGCGAGGACGCGGCGGTGGTCGCCGTCGGCCACGGGCAGGTCGAGCTTGGCGAAGATGTTGTTGATGTGTTTGGCCACCGCGCTCTCGCTGACGACGAGTGTGGCGGCGATGCCGGCGTTGGACCGGCCTTCCGCCATGAGGGCCAGTACGTCGCGTTCGCGCGGAGTGAGGCGTTCGAGCGGGTCCGGTCCGCCGCCGCGGCGCAGCAGGAGCTGGGCGACGACCTGCGGATCGAGTGCGGTGCCGCCGGCCGCGACGCGGCGCAGGGCGTCGATGAACTCCTCCACGTCGGCGACGCGTTGCTTGAGGAGGTAGCCGATGCCGGAGCGGCTCTGGCTGGCCAGCAGGTCGGCGGCGTAGCGCTCCTCGACGTACTGGGAGAGCAGCAGGACGGCCGTGTCGGGGCTCTGTTGGCGGATCATGAGGGCCGCGCGGACGCCCTCGTCGGTGAAACCGGGCGGCATCCGGACGTCCACGAGGGCGAGTTCGGGGCGGTGTTCCTCGACGGCGGCGAGCAGGGCCTCGGCGTCGCCGGTCTCGGCGGCCACCTCGAACCCGGCCATTTCGAGGACTTTGACGAGTCCGATGCGCAGCAGGACGGAGTCCTCGGCGATCACAGCGCGCACGGCAGCTCCACGGTGACGGTGGTCGGGCCCCCGACGGGGCTGTCGATCGTGATGGTTCCGTCGACCGACCCTACGCGCTTGCGCAGGCCGACCAGTCCGGTGCCCCGGCCCGGGTCCGCGCCGCCCACCCCGTCATCGGTGACGGTGAGGCGCAGCGGGCCCGGTGCGGTCCGGGTGACGTGGACCGAACAGCGCTCGGCGCGGGCGTGTTTGGCGACGTTGGCGAGGGCCTCGGAGACGACGAAGTAGGCGACGGCCTCGACGGTGGGGCCCGGTCGGGTCCCGATGTCCACGGTGAGCTCGACGGGCAGGGGGGCGCGGGCGGCGATGCCGGAGAGCGCGGCGTCGAGCCCGCGGTCCTCCAGTACGGCCGGGTGCAGGCCGCGTACCAGGTTGTTGAGCTCCTCGATGGCCTCCTTCGCCTCGCGGTGGGCCTCGTCGATGACGGTCTTGGCCTCGGGCGGCAGGCCGGGGAGCGTGGCGCGGGCGATGCCGAGGTTCATGGCGAGGGCGACGAGGCGTTGCTGGGCGCCGTCGTGCAAGTCCCGCTCGATCCGGCGGCGTTCGAGGTCGGCCGCGTCCAGTACGCCGGCCCGGCTCTCGGCGAGGTCCTCGACGCGGCGCTCCAGTTCCCGGGCCCGGTTGGGGCCGAGGAGGGCGGCCGCGGCGGTGGCGTCGAGCCGGGTGAACAGGGCGGCGAGCCAGGGCGCGGTGAGCAGCAGGAGGGCGCCCGCCACCGTGACGAGGACGTGGTCGCGGGTCCAGCCGGGGCCCACGGTGTCCGGGGGGAGGGTCCAGGACCAGGCGTACACGCCGGCGAAGGCGATGCCCGCGGCCCAGGCGAGGACCAGCAGCCCGCCGGCCGCGGCGGCCAGCGGGCTGACCAGGAAGTGGTAGCCGACCTGGCGCCAGGTCGCCTCGGAGCGCAGCCGTTCGGTCAGTCCGCGCGGGCTCGCCCAGGGGTGCTCGTGGACGATCTCTGGGACGTCGAGGCCGAGCAACGACCAGAAGCGGCTGCGCTGGAGGGTGGTCAGCAGGGGGCACAGCGCCATGACGAGCAGCAGGGGTACGGGGCTGTGCCCGGGCGCCGCGACGAGGAACACGAGGCTGAGCAGCAGGGGCAGGGCCGGCGGGATCGCGGCCGCCGTGAAGGCGGTGTTGCGCCACGCCCATGCCGACCACGGTCCATGCGCCGCGATCCATGTGTAAGTACGCCGCAGCGCGCGAGGACTTGCCATGTGCGTACGGTAATCGCACGGGCCGGGGTGGTCGCCACCACCCTGGTGCCCGCAGGGGGGTGTACCCAGCACCACCCCCGTTTCGGACGGTGGGGTTACTGATCCGGGCGCCCCGGAACGCGAGTCTTGTTGTGTGCCCGGGGGACGGACCGCCGGGCCGGAAGGAGACCCCCGCCATGGCCCTCGTCGCCCCGCAGTACCGAGTCCGCCGCGGCCCGGCCGTGCTGCGCATGCCCGCGCTGGCCACCGTGCTGACCGGGGCCGGGGTGGCCCTGGTGCCGTGGATGCTGGTGCTGGCCAGGACGGTGCCGCAGAGCGCGGAGGTGTCCAACTGGGCCACCGCGTGGATCGGCCTGGACGTCATGCTGGCCGCGGGGCTCGCGGGGACCGGGGCGCTGCTGCGCAAGGGCGACCCGAGGGCGGCTCCGGTGGCGGCCGCGACGGCGGCGCTGCTGGCGATGGACGCCTGGTTCGACGTCACGACCTCGGCCGGCACCTCCGGTCAGGGGATGGCGCTGCTGCTGGCGGCCGCGGCGGAGGTGCCGCTGGCGGTGGCGTGCGCGGTGATCGCGGCGCGGCGTACGTCCTGAGGACCCGAGGCGAGGACCCGAGGTGAGGACCCGAGGTGAGGACCCGAGCTCCGAGCGCCCCGGCGAAGGCGGTACGGCGGGCCCCGCACACGAGGTGTGCGGGGCCCGTGGCCGGTCGGGCCGGGTCACCCCGTGCGGGGGTTCTCCCAGCGGTAGAACTCCTGGGCCATGGCGTCCTTCGGACTGCGCCAGGTCTGCGGGTCGTGCGGGCTGACGTAAGCCGTGAGCCGGTCGCTGAGGTCCCGGAACTCAGGGTGTTCGGTCACCTTCGCGATGGCCGGGCCGGGGGGCCGGTCGGACTCGATCAGGTGCAGGTACACGTCGCCGAACTGGAAGAGGCTGCGACGGGTCACCCCGACCAGGTGCGGCAGCTCGCCCGCGTCCGAGGCGGCGAACAGGTCGGCGATGGCGGGTGCCGACTGCGGCGCCATGCGGGCGACGATGAGGGCTCGGTGCATCCGGATGTTGCCTTTCTGTCGTGGGACGGGCTAGAGACGGCTGGCGGCGGGGGTGCGGCTCTCGCGCTCCCGCTGTTCGATCTTGTCCCTGATGAGCTCCATCTGGACCTTGGAGTTGCGGTTGATGTTGTCGGTCATCCACGCGTCGTCGACCGGCGCGTCCGGCTTCATCGCGAAGTCCTGGGTCCACTTCATCCGCGTGCCGCCCGGCACCTCGAAGTACTGCCAGTGGATGTCCATGTGCGCGAAGGGGCCGGTCTCCACCCTCCGGGCCCGGACCGAGAGGCCCTTGCGGTCGAGGGTCCGCTCGGAGACCCAGCTCCACACCTTGCCGTTGTCGTCGGGGTGCATGGTGAGGCGGAAGCGGGTGGTGTCGCCCTTCTGCTCCAGGATCTCCAGCGAGGCGTACTCGCTGAACAGTTGCGGCCAGCCGGGGAGGTCGTTGGTCATGTCCCACACGACGTCCACCGGCGCGGCGACGGTGATCTCGTTTTCGGTGCGTGCTGTCATCTCATGCTCCGGTCATCAGGCTGTTGTTGACGAGGTCGAGGAACTCCCGCGGCGTCTTGCAGCGGTCTGCGTCGGTCGGCAGGGCCCGGCCGCGCCGGTTCTCCAGCTCACCGACGATCCCGAGCAGGCCCAGGGAGTCGAGGCCGTAGTCCTCGAAGGCGGACTCCGGCCGGCTCGACATCTCGCTCGGATCGACGGTGATTCCGGCGGTCTTCATCAGGGCCGCCAGCTCTTCCATGGTGAGTCGGTCGGACATGGTGGCGTCTCACTTCCTACGAGGGGACTGCTACATGGGGGTTGTGGTGCCCTTTCGGATGACGAGCGCGGCGTTGGAGCCCATCAGGCCCCGGCTGAGGACGAGCGCGGTGCGCAGCTCCGCTGGGCGGGCGCTGCCGGTCACCACGTCGAGGTCGTGGCACACGTCGAACACGTTCGGCGTGGGCGGGAGGATGCCGTGCTCCAGGGCGAGGACGGCGGCCGCCGTGTCGAGGGCGGGCGCGGCGCAGTACGCCCTGCCGGTACCGGTCTTGGGGGCCGTCACCGGCACCTTCCGCCCGTGTGCGCCCAGGGCGTCGGCGATGGCGGCCGCCTCCGCGCGGTCGGCCTGCGGGGTCCCGAGCGCGTCCGCGAAGACCACGTCGATCTCCTCGGGTGCGCAGCCGGCGTCCCGCAGTGCGCCCCGGATCGCGTGGGCCAGGCCCTCGCCGGAGGCGTCGGGGTTGCGCGGGCCGGTGAAGGTCGCGCCGTGGCCGGCCAGTACGGCGCGGACGGGGGCGCCGCGGCGGCGGGCCGCCGCCTCGGCCTCCACGAGGAACATCGCGCCGCCCTCGGCGGGGACGTAGCCGCAGGCCTTGTCGGTGAACGGCCGGTACGCCCGCTCCGGGTCCTCGTGCGTGCTCAGCGCCTCGTAGCCGAGCTGGCAGACGATGGAGTACGGGGCGAGCGGCGCCTCGGTGGCTCCGACCAGCATGGCCCGGCTGCCCTGGCGGATCGCCCGGGCCGCGTGTGCGAAGGCGTCCAGACCGCCCGCCTCGTCGCTGGCCACGACCCCGCAGGGGCCCTTGAGGCCGCGGCGGATGGAGATCTGGCCGGTGCTCGCGGCGTAGAACCAGGCGATCGACTGGTACGGGCCGACGTAGCGGGGGCCTTGCTCCCACAGTCGTTGCAGCTCGCGCTGCCCGAACTCGCCGCCGCCGGATCCGGCCGCCGTGACGACGCCGACGGAGAAGGGGTCGTCCTCGTAGTCGGCGCGGCCGAGCCGGGCGTCGTCGAGGGCGAGGTCGGCCGCGGCGAGGGCGTGGTGGGTGAACCGGTCGGTCTGGACGAGGTAGCGCTCCTCGACCAGGGCGCCCGGATCGAAGCCGCGGACCTCGCCCGCGACCCGCAGCGGGAGGTGCTCGCACCCCTGGCGGGTGACGCGGCCCAGTACGCCGACGCCGGATTCGGTCGCTTTCCAGAAGGCCTCGGCGCCGATGCCGTTGGGGGCCACGACCCCGATGCCCGTGATGACCGTAGGACTGTTCCCGCTGCTCCCGCTCTTCCCGCTCTTCCCGCTCTTCCCGCTGCTCACGAGACCGCCTCCTTGGGCTGGGTCATGACGACGGCGGACTGGAAACCTCCGAAACCGCTGCCGACGGAGAGCACGCTGCGCAGCTTGCGACCGCGCGCGGTGCGCGGTACGTAGTCCAGGTCGCACTCGGGGTCGGGGGTCTCGTAGTTGGCCGTCGGTGGGACGACCTGGTGGGTCATGGCCAGGACGCAGGCGGCGAGTTCGATCGCCCCGATGGCGCCGAGCGAGTGCCCCACCATGGATTTGATGGAGGTCATCGGCGTCTTGTAGGCGTGCTCGCCCAAGACTCGCTTGACGGCCGCCGTCTCGTGGCGGTCGTTCTGCTTGGTCCCGGATCCGTGCGCGTTGACGTAGTCGATCTCGGTGGGGTCGATCCGGGCCTGCCGGAGGGCGGTTTCTATCGCGTGGGCCATCTCCAGCCCCTCGGCCGTCAGCCCGGTCATGTGGTGGGCGTTGCCGAAGGTGGCGTAGCCGCTGATCTCGCAGTAGACGGTCGCACCGCGGGCGCGGGCGTGTTCCAGCTCTTCGAGGACGAGGACGGCGCCGCCCTCGCCGAGGACGAACCCGTCGCGGTTGGCGTCGAACGGCCGGGATGCGTGCGCGGGGTCGTCGTTGTTGGGCGAGGTCGCCTTGATGGCGTCGAAGCAGGCCACGGTGATCGGCGACACGGGTGAGTCCGAGGCACCCGCGATGCACAGGTCCATCCGCCCCTCGGCGATGGAGTGGACGGCGTACCCGATGGCGTCGAGTCCGGAGGTGCAGCCGGTGGAGACGGTCTGCACCGGGCCGCGCGCTCCCGTCTGCTCCGCCACGGCGGAGGCCAGGGTGGCCGGGGTGAAGGCCCGGTGCAGGTGCGGCCCGGCGAGGCGGTGGTCCACGTCCCACCAGGCTCCGGACTGGCTGACCGCCACGTAGTCGTGTTCCAGGCGGGTGGTGCCGCCCACGGCCGTGCCGAGGGAGACGCCGGTGCGCCAGGCCTCGTCCGAGGTGAGGTCGAGACCCGCGTCGCGTACGGCCTCCCGCGCGGCGACCAGGGCGAACTGGATGTACCGGTCCGCCCGGGCCGCTTCGTCGGAGGTGAGGCCGTGCTCGGCGGGGTCGAAGTCGACCTCTGCGGCTATCCGGGAGCGGAAGCCGGTCGGGTCGAAGAGGGTGATGCCGCGCGTCGCCGTACGGCCGTTGGACAGCAGGTCCCAGAAAGCGGAGACGCCTATCCCGCCCGGAGCCACGACGCCGACTCCGGTGACGGCCACCCGCCGGCGGGTCACGACACCACTCCCGTCCGGTCCGGCGGCCGCTCCCAGGCGGAGCCCTCCGGGTGGACGGCGTCCTCGGTGTCGACGTGGCCGAGTTCCGGGCGCGGGGCCAGCGGGCCGAGGTGGAAGACCATGCGGGCCTCGGTGTCCCCGACGTTGCGGAAGCGGTGGCGCACGTTCAGCGGGACCAGCAGGCCCTGGTCGGTGCGCAGCGGGTGGGCCTCGCCGTCGAGGTCGACCTCCAGCATCCCGGCCACCACGTACACGAACTCCTCGGAGTACGGGTGGTAGTGCTCGGCGATGTGCTCCCCGGGGGCCATGATCGCCAGGCCCATGAAACCGCTGGTACTGCCCACCGAGGTCGGGGTGAGCACGGCCCTCAGGTCGCCGCCGCGCCTGGTGTTGGGCTGCGTCTCGCTGAGGTCCACGATGCGTGGGCGATGTCTGGTCATGACGGGTTCCTCCTGGCGGGTGGTAGGCCTGGACGGGGTGGGGTGGGGTGGGGGTGGGAGTGGGAGTGGGAGTGTCCGGGGCGGACCGAAGGGGTTCAGCGCTCGGCGGGGGCCCGGCGGTCGGTGATCGGGCTCATGGCGTGGCGGGCCGCGGAGAGGGTGGGCCCCTCGCCGGGCCGCCCGGCCGTGGCGCTCTTGCCGGACTTGCCGCTCTTGCCGGCCTTGCCGGACTTGCCGGCCTCACCGGCGGGCGCGGCCATCAGGCGGGCGAGCACGCCGGCCTTGCGCGGGTCGTGCACCCCGAAGGCGGTCTCGAGGTCGGCGCCCTGCGGGCCGCGCACGTCGACGAGGCGTACGACGATGTCGTCACGCTGGAAGATGCTGCTGCTGACGGTGGCGCCGCCCTGCACGTGGGCCGCGGCTTCGTCCTGCCGCGCCAGGAACTTGGCGAGCGCCGGCCCGCAGCCGGGCTTGGCCGGGTAGAAGAGCGCGTGGCGCCGTACGTCGTCGGCGTCCGCCTCGTCCGCCTCGTCCGCGGCGACGTGGTGGACGGCCGGGAGCGCGGCGCGCATGAAGAACATCCGGGCCGACTCGGGGTCGCCCAGGTCCCGGTCCTGTTCCAGGTACGGGTTGATGGCCTCCTCGACGGCGCGCACCTCGGGCTGCTCCGACACGTGCCGCAGCGCCGCCATCAGGTCGCCGCGGACCTCTACGGTCCGTACGACCCGGTTGCCGTGCATGAACAACGAGGTGCGGCACAGCCGCGTGTGGTCGTCGACCCGGGCGGCCGGGGAGGCGTAGCTGGAGAGGATGGCCGCCACCGTCTTCTCGCTGCCCGGCTTGACGGTGAAGGTCAGGGCGTGCCGGACGATGCCGGCGCCGAGGCGGGGCGCGCCCTGGAGCCGGGCGAGTCCCGGGCGCCCCGCGTGGTCGTAGCCCCGGCCGGTCTCGCGGAGCACGGTGTACTTGAGCGGGCGCATGGCACGGGCGCAGGCGCCCAGCGGCCGTACCTGCTCGGCGTGGTGCTCGCTGTTGACCCAGGCGAGGTACTGCGGGGCGCTCTCCCACTCGCTGGTGATGAGCCACTGCGAGGGGTTCTCGAAGGACTGGCAGAGCTGGTCGCTGATGTGGCCCGGGACGGCCGCGATGTCGTGCCGCAGCTGTTCGTACGCCTCGAAGAACCGCTGCTGGGCCCCCTCGTGGAGGTCCATCAGCAGGACGACCCGGAGCATGGAGCCGTCGAAGGCCGACTGTGACACCCGTTCGGACAGGGTGGTTGTCATTGCTCACTCCTTCGTGAGGACGTGGAGTTCCATCGCGTACGGACCCTCGTCCGCAGTCGGTGGTGGCCCGCCCCGCCGGCAGCCGCCTCGTGGGGTGTGGCAGACCGGCGTGTCTCAGGGGGAACCGCTGTCGCTCATCGTCATCCGGGGGCGGACCTACCGCTACATCTCCGGATCAAGCGGGTGACAACCGGCGTATCTCCTGGGCCTGGCTGCCGATCGGGGGCATAAAGAGTCCACTCCCCCACACAGAAAACAGGAGCCCGCAGCTGATGGAAGACAACGCCGATGTGTCCGTACCGGTCCTCGTCGTGGGCGGCTCCCTCGTGGGTCTGTCCACCTCGCTGTTCCTGAGCCGCCACGGCATCAGGCACATGGTCGTCGAGAAGCACTCGGGTACGTCCGACCACCCGCGCGGCCGCGGGATCAACGCCCGCACCATGGAGCTGTTCCGCGTGGCCGGGGCCGAGGGCGCGATCCGTCAGGCGGCGTCCGCGCTGGAGAACAACGCGGGCATCCTCCAGACGGAGTCGCTGACCGGCGACAACCACAAATGGCTGGTCAAGGCGATCGACCCGTCCGGCGCCCTGAGCCGCTTCAGCCCGACGGGCTGGTGCGTGTGCAGCCAGAACAACATCGAGCCGATCCTGGCCGCGCAGAGCAGCACCCAGGGCGCCGACGTACGGTTCTCCACCGAGCTGATGAGCTTCGACCAGGACGCCACCGGGGTGAGCGCCCTGGTCAAGAACCGGGAGACGGGCGAGCACCTCACCGTGCGCGCCGACTTCCTGATCGCGGCGGACGGCCCGCGCAGCCCCGTACGGGAGCAGCTGCGGATCCCCCAGACGGGCAGCGGCGAGCTGTTCCACAACGTGAGCATCACCTTCCGCTCGGAGCGGCTGATCGAGGCGCTCGGCGACCTGCGCTTCATCGTGTGCTACCTGATGAAGCCGGGCGCCGACGGGGCGCTGCTCCCGGTGGACAACCACACGCAGTGGGTCTTCCACGCGCCGTGGCACCCGGACACCGGCGAGACCCTGGAGGACTTCACCGACGAGCGCTGCGCGGAGCAGATCCGCCGCGCGATCGGCGTACCGGACCTGGACGTGGTGATCGGCGGCAAGGCGCCCTGGCACGCCGCCGAACGGGTGGCGGTGCGGTACTCGGACGGCCGGGTCTTCCTGGCCGGGGACGCGGCCCACGAGATGTCCCCGACCGGCGCGTTCGGCTCGAACACCGGCATCCAGGACGCGCACAACCTGGCCTGGAAGATCGCGGCGGTGCTGGACGGCTCGGCCGGCATCGAGCTGCTCGACACGTACGAGGCCGAGCGGCTCCCGGTGGCGCGGGCGACCGCCGAGCGGGCCTCGGCCCGTTCGGCCGAGCACAGCCACCCGGGGTACGTGCCGCCGCCCACCATGGGCGGCGGGCCGGGCAGCGGGGTCCTCACCACGGCGATGGGCTACTGCTACCCGCAGGGGGCGACCGTCGGCGGCGACGCCGGACGGCCCGTCATCCCCGAGGCGCTGCACCTGAAGGGCGACGTCGGCACGCGGGCACCGCACATGTGGCTGACCCGCGGTGACGGGCGGATCTCCACCCTGGACCTGTACGAGCGCTCGTTCGTGCTGCTCAGCGGGGCGGGGACGCCTTGGCAGGCGGCGGGCGAGGAGGTGGCGCGGCGGCTGTCGGCGCGCCTGGACGCCTACACGATCGGGTCCGCAGGGGCCGACCTGGTCCAGGAGGCAGGGGCCGACTGGGCCGAGGTCCACGGGCTGACGGACGCGGGCGCGGTGCTCGTACGCCCCGACGGGTTCGTGGCGTGGCGCTGCGAGGGGGCGGTGGGCGATCCCCGCGCCGAGCTGATGGAGGCCATGTCGCAGGTGCTGCGCCGGGCCTGAGCGGCCGGTTTCGCCGTCGCCCGCCCGTCGGCCGCGCGAGTGCGGCCGACGGGCGGGTACGTTCCGTGGCAGGCGTTCAGTGGCAGGCGTTCGGGGGCAGGCGTTCAGCGGCAGGCCCAGCAGCCCGCCCAGCAGCCCGCGTTCACGTGCGGGCGCCGGGAGCGGCGGGGAGCGGTGTGCGCGCCGCGGGCCGGAGCGTCGGCGATCCGGCGGGCGACGCAGGCGACGACGACCGCGACGGCGGCGAGTTCCTCGGGCACGGCCAGTCCCCTCTCGACACGGAGCAGGCTGGCTATCGGGGCGTCGGGGGCATCCTTGGGCATCGACACGGCTTCTCCTCCGGGGAGGTCGCACGGGTCCTCGTCGGGTCACCAGGACTCCGGACGCAGCCGACGCTACAAGCGGGCCCGGCCCCCGGCATGCCGGGCCATCGGCATCGGGCGGGGCTTCTGCCCAGGTCACGGGCCTGCTCCGGCGCCCGGGCCGGGGCCGCGCCCGGGGCTGGGGCGTTGGGCCGTCGGAGTGGTTGCGGGCCCGCGGAAATCCCGGTGCGCGCTTCGCCCGCGGCGGCCTAGGGTGCGGGGATGAGCATCCGCACCTTCCGCATCACCGTCCGCGGCTCCTTCGACGGGCTCACCGACGAACAGCGCGCCGAGCTGCTCGCGGTCGCGCCCGAGCACGACATGCTGCGCGCCGAGTTCACTCCCGAGGGGGACCTCACGTACGACCTGGCCGCGCGGCCGTTCTTCACCTTCCGCTTCCTCGACTCGGGTGAGGCGGAGGAGGACATCCTGGACGCCACGGCCCGCGCCGAGCTGGCGGCGGAGAGCTGGCTGACCGAGCGCGGGTACGGCTTCAAGCGGCTCACGTCCCAGGCGCAGGACCTCTCCCTGGCTCCGCAGAGCAAGCGCCAGCGGCAGGCCGCGGCCCGCGGCAACGCCTGACGGCGCCCCCGCGGGGGCGCCGTCAGGGTACGCGGGGTACTCAGGCGGCTCAGCGGGCCGGGCACCGCTTCCAGGAGAAGTGGTACACGCTGTTGATGCTGCCGTCCGTGGAGTCGAGCGCCATGTAGCTGGTCTTCGCCGGGTCGGAGGCCCCGACCTCGGCGCGCAGCTCGGTGTTGATGTTGAAGTTGCGCTGCGCGCCGCAGGGCGCGAAGACGAGGGCCTCGACGCCCGTGGTGTCGGTGGCCTGCCAGTTGTCGTCGAGCTCACCGTTGAACTTGTGGGTGCGGTACGCGGTCTGGCTCATGCCCTGGAAGTAGTAACTGGCCTTCTGCGTACCGATCGCGCCGTCCTGAAGACTGCCGAAGCCGCGGTAGTCGACCTGGGCCACCGCGTACGTGTAGCCCTGCGGGACGTGGACGAGCAGGGAGAGCAGGCAGTTCTTGCGGCCTTCGACCGCGGGGGCGCCCCCGCCGGCGGCGGCCACGTACTCGCTGTAGGTGACCGTGAAGGCGGAGTTGTCCGGGGACACGGCGACGGTGGCGCTGCCGGGACGGCAGCCCGAGCCGTTGATGCTGGCGACGTCCACGGTCACCTGGTCAGAAGGCGCCGAGGGGGTGGTGGCCCCGGCCGAGGGGGCGAGGCCGAGGCTGAGGAGGGTTCCGGTCACGGCGGCGGCGCTGAGCGCGGCACGGAGCGATGTGATCACACGGCCATGGAAGCCGCCCGCGGCCGGACCGGGACGTGACCGGGTGCGCGGGCTCACTCCGATGGCCGGGCGGATTCACCGCAGAAACGTTCGGGCAGCGAGCGGCAGACCGCCGAACGGCCCAGTCGCGCGGCACCGGACCGCGTCGGACCGGAAATGAAGGTGGTCATTTCCTAATATGGGCGACTCGCAGGAAGGACCTGCGGGGAGGAGCCCCATGCGCCGCCTGCACCGGTCCGCCCTGGTGTCCGCCAGTGTGATCACCATCCTCGCCCTGCTCACCCCGGCCGCTCACGGCGCACAAGCCGCGCCCGCCCACGACGGCGGCAGCGGCCGCGACGACGGCGAGTCCCTCGTACTCGGCGAGGACCACGCGCGGGCCCACTCCGGGCTGCGGCTCGCGGTCAAGGGCGCCGGGCAGTATCCGCAGGCGAAGCGCACCACGAGCCTGGAGTCGCTGCGGACCTCCCAGCGCGAGGCCAACGCGGGTTTCGACGCCGCGCGGTTCGGCCGGTTCACGGACTACTTCCCCTCCCCCGACTTCGGCGTGCACACCGCCCTGCTCCCCACGGGCAAGGTGCTGCTCTTCTCCTTCGAGCGCGTGGAGGTCGATCCCACCAAGGAGACCGGGCCCACCGACCGGATCGGCAGGACGAACGCCGGCCGCGCCTACCTGTGGGACCCGGCCAAGGGGACCGGGGCGCGGTCGTTCAAGAAGGTCACGCCGCCGATCGTGCTGATGCCCGACGGTACGTACGTCCCGCGTCCGGCGCCGTTCTTCTGCGCCGGGCACTCCTTCCTGCCCAACGGCATGCTCGGGGTGTTCGGCGGCAACGTCGGCGGCAAGGGCGGCAGCGGAGCCAAGCTCTCCTTCGTGTTCGACCCGTGGACCGAGACCTGGTACCGCAACCGTGACATGTCGGTCGGCCGCTGGTACCCGTCGGTCGTCACCGGCCCGGACGGGCGCCAGCTCATCATGTCCGGCCAGTCCGAGCGGGGTACGGGCACGCCCACACCGGTCGTCGAGCGGTTCCCGGCACTCGGCCGGCCGGTGCCCTGGGGGCGGTACGACATCCCGCTGAACGTTCCCGTGGAGCGGTTCCGGGCCGACGCGCCGTTCCGCAACGACTATCCGCACCTGTTCTCGCTGCGCGACGGCATGGTCTACGGCCTCGGGCGCGACGCGGACCAGCAGTGGCTCTTCGACCTGGTCAAGCAGACCCGTACGGATCTGCCCAGGCGGCCCGCCGACTTCCGCGGCTACGGGTCCGCCGTGCCGCTGCCCGCGGGCTTGCGCGGCCCCGACTCCGTGCTGGTCCTCGGCGGCGACCCGCGCGATCCGAACACGTACCGGCTGTCGGGCGGGAAGTGGACCACCGAGGAGCCGCGGGCCTTCGGCCGTACGCAGGACGACACCCTGATCCTGCCGGACGGCACGCTGCTGACGGTCAACGGCGCCCTCGACACCCGCAATTACGGGTACGGGCCGTTCAACCCGAAGGCCGATCTCAAGTACCGGCAGATCGAGCTGCGCGACGAGCGGGGCCACTGGCGGCTCGGGCCGGTGCAGCGGCTGCCCCGGGGGTACCACTCCAACGCCCTGGTCCTGCCGGACGGCCGGATGATGGTCACCGGGGACGAGCTCCAGCAGATCGCCAACGACCCCGACATCAAGGACCGGATGGACGGCAGCATCGAGCTGTACGAGCCCTCCTACCTGCACCGGGGCGGCCGGCCGGCGCTCGACGGGGCGCCCGCGGGCGAACTCGCCCACGGGGCCGCCTTCCAGGTCACGAGCTCCACCGCCGCCACGGTCACCCGAGCCGTGCTGCTGGCGCCGACCACGGTCACCCACTCGGTGAACACCAGCCAGCGCCATCTGGAGCTGCCGATCACCGGGGTCCGGGGCCGCACGATCGGCCTGCGGACACCGGCGACGGCGGCCGACGCCCCTCCCGGGTACTACATGCTGTTCCTGCTCGACGCGAAGGGCGTCCCCAGCGCGGCGAAGTGGATCAAGCTGGGCGTCCGCTGACCCGGGTCACCGTCAGACGTCGGGCCAGCCGCGCTCGAGGTGGGCGAAGGCGAGGTCCAGGGCTGCCCGGGGGTCGGGCCGGGCGCCGGCGAGGTCGGGGAGCTCCAGGACGTAGCGGGCCAGGATGCGCAGCGAGACCTCGTCCTCGTCGCGTCCGCACGCCTCGGCGATGACCCGGGCCAGGGCCTCCTCGCAGCCGGTCCACAGGGACCTGGCGTAGGCGCGCAGTGCGGGGGTGGCGATCACGAGCCGCGTCTTCTGCCGGTGCTCCGGGCCCCGGTCGAGGGCGAAGGGGCCCCGGCCCTCGAGGAAGCGGTGCAGGGCTTCCAGGACGGACCACCCCTGCGGGCGTTCCCGTACCGCCCGCGTCAGGGCGGCCTCCCTTTCGGCGCCGTCCTCGAGGATCAGCGCCTCCTTTCCGCCGGGGAAGTGCACGAAGAGGGTGGCCAGGGCGGTGTCGGCGGCCTCGGCGATCTCGGCGACCTTCACCTGGTCGAAGCCCCGCTCCAGGAAGAGCCGCAGGGCCGCGTCGGCGAGGGCCTGGCGCGTTGCGGCCTTCTTGCGTTCACGCCGCCCGACGACGTCGGGTTCTGCCGCCGCCTTGTCCGTCCGTGTCATGCGCCCAGCATAGATCCCTCCGGAACGACTCCGAAACTGTATCGGTTGCACTTTCAGAGTGACTATGTTCTTCTGGAGGCATGAGCACCCACCACCCCATCGCCATCGTCGGCGCCGGCCTCGGCGGCCTGACCCTCGCCCGCGTCCTGCACGTGCACGGGATCGAAGCGGTCCTCTACGACCTCGACGCCTCGCCCACCGCCCGCGCCCAGGGCGGCATGCTCGACATCCACGAGGACTCCGGCCAGAGCGCCCTGCGCGCCGCGGGCCTCCACGAGGAGTTCCGCGGCCTCGTCCTGCCCGGCGGGCAGGCCACCCGCGTCCTCGACCGGCACGCCACCGTCCGCTCCGAGGACGACGGCGAGGACGGCAGCCGCCCGGAGGTGAGCCGCGGCGCCCTGCGCGACCTGCTGCTCGGCTCCCTGCCCGACGGGGCGATCCGCTGGGGTGCCAAGGCCGCCGGGGTACGCACCCTCGACGACGGCCGCCACGAGGTGACGCTGGCCGACGGCGGCACCTTCACCGCGGATCTGCTCGTCGGCGCGGACGGCGCCTGGTCGAAGGTCCGTCCGCTGGTCTCGGACGCCGTGCCGGCCTACTGCGGGCTGTCCTTCGTGGAGGCGCACCTGCCCGACGCCGACGCCCGTCACCCCCGCAGCGCAGCCCTGGTCGGCGGCGGGATGCTGTTCGCGCTGGGCGAGGACAAGGGCTTCCTGGCCCACCGCGAGAGCGACGGCGCCCTGCACGTGTATGCCGCGCTGCGCGTCGCGGCCGACTGGGCCGGCGACGGCGCCGCCGTCACCAAGTCCGCGGTCCTGGAGCACTTCGCCGACTGGGACGAGGAGTTGCGCTCCCTGGTCGCCGACGGCGAGGGCCCGCTCGTGTCCCGGCCGATCCACGCGCTGCCCGTCGGGCACCGCTGGGCGCGCGCCGCCGGGGTGACCCTGCTCGGCGACGCCGCGCACCTGATGTCCCCGTTCGCCGGGGAGGGCGCGAACCTCGCCCTGCTCGACGGAGCCGAGCTCGCCCTGGCGCTCGTCGCCCACCCCGGGGACGTGGAGCGCGCCCTCGCCGCCTACGAGGAGGCGCTGTTCCCGCGCTCCGAGGCCGCCGCGGCCGAGTCGGCGCGGAACCTCGAACTGTGCTTCGCCCCCGACGCGCCGCAGGGGCTGCTCGACATGTTCGCCTCCTACGGCGCGCCGGTGGGCTGAGTCCGCTCGCGGGGCCCGAACCGGACGACCGCCGCGCGCCCCGGGACCCGTACCCGGCAGAGCGGCGCACCGGTGACCAAGGCCGCGTCGTACGGGCCCAGTTCGGCGCCGTGGTCGTCGAGGTGCGCCGTACCCTCCAGGGCCACGACCAGGAGGGTCCCGCCCGGCGGGAGGGCGAGCAGGAGGTCGCCGCGGACGACGGCGGTATCGGCCGTCACGGAGTCCCTGCGGTACATCACGTTGAAGTTCACGACCGGGCCGTCGAGCAGCCGGCAGTCCGTCTTCCGGTCGCCGGGGAACCGCTGGGGCGTGTAGCGCCGGTCCACGAGGCGGCGTACGCCCTCGATGGCGAGGTCCATGCCCGCGCCCTCGGCGAGGGTGAGCGTACGGTCGACCCCGGGAAAGGCGGAGAACGGGCCGTCGGCGGTGACGTCGGCGAGGCTGACCCGCCACGCGAAGTCGTCCATGCCCGCGCCCTCGGGCCAGGCGGCGATCTCCCGGGTGACTCCCCCGCCGTTCTTCCAGCCGGCCGCCGGGCGGTCGGCCGCCCGCAGGATCCGGACCGTGTCCGCGCTGGTCATACCGCCCGCCCTTCCGGGCCCGGGTACGTCCCCGGGCCCGGCCGAGCTTATCCGGCGGCCCGGGCAGGGTCGCCCGGGCGGCCGCCTCAGGCACGCAGGGCGGTGGTGAACCAGGGCGGCCACGGCCTCCGGTACGGAGGCCTCCCGGTCACGGCATCAGCTGGTACTCGGGGAAGTTGCCCGGGAGCCGTTCGCCCTCGGGGCCGTTGGTCACCGCGTGGACCAGCAGCTCGCCGCCGACGAAGGCGCCGCGCCAGGAACCGCCGAAACCGCCGAAGAGCTCTTCGCGGTCGCCGCGCGAGCGGGGCTTGCCGTGGCCGATCTTGAAGGCGCGGATCTGCGGGGCGAGGCGGGAGAAGGTGGCCGGGTCGTCGGTGGAGAGGGTGGCGACGAGCGCCCCGTTGGAGGCGTTCATGGCGGCCAGCAGTTCGGCCTCGGTGTCCACGAGGACGATGGTGTCCACGGGGCCGAAGGGTTCCGCGTGGTAGAGGGGCGAGGAGGCCGGCGGGCTCAGCAGGGTCAGCGGGGCCACGTAGGCGGAGGTGTCCTGGCCGGGCAGGAACCGGGCCGGGTCGAGGGAACTGCGGAAGAGCGGTACGGCGCCGCGCTCGACGGCCTCGGCGGCGTGGTCGGTGAGCTCCTTGGCCTTGGCCGCGTTGATGAGGGGGCCGAAGTCCAGCTCGGGCAGGGCGTCGTCGGGGTGCGCGACCGCGAGGGGGTGGCCCGTACGGACGGACGCGACGGCGGGCAGGTAGGCCGCGAGGAAGGCGTCGAAGGCGGTGCGCTGGACGACGAAGCGGGGGTAGGCGGTGCAGCGCTGCTTGCCGTAGTCGAAGAGCTTGGGGATGACGGCGCTCAGGGAGTCCCAGTCGGTGTGCTCCCAGATGCCCCAGCTGTTGAGGCCCTCTTGTTCGAGGATGTGGCGCTTGCCCAGGTCGGTGACGGCAGTGGCGATGCGGGCGCCGGTGTCGCGGCCGCCGACGAAGGAGACGCAGCCGACCTCCGGCGAACGGACGAGGGCCTCGGAGAGCTCGCTACCGCTGCCGCTGACGAGGGTCACGGGGATGGACTCCCGGCGGATCAGCGCGCAGGCGAGGGTGAGGCAGGCGAGGCCGCCGTCGGTCGGGGTCTTCGCGATGACGGCGTTGCCCGCGAGGGCCTGCACCAGCATGGCGTGGACCAGCACCGACATGGGGTAGTTCCAGCTGGCGATGTTGGAGACGGGGCCGTCGAGCGGGGTCCGGCCCTCCAGCATGGTCTCGATGTTCTCCACGTACCAGCGCACGCCCTCGATGGCGCGGTCGACATCGGCCTGGGCCAGGCGCCAGGGCTTGCCGATCTCCCAGACCAGGAGGAGGGAGAGCAGCTCCCGGTGCTCCGTCAGCGCGTCGAGGGCGGCGCTGACGCGGGAGCGGCGCTCGGGAAGCGGGACGTGCCGCCAGGCCCGGTGCTGGTCCAGGCTCGCCCGTACGGCCCGGGTGGCCGCGGCGGCGTCCAGGCGCGGCGGGCCCGCGATGGGGCTGCCGTCGATGGGGCTGGTGGCGGGCAGGGAGCGGCCGTCGGACTGCCAGGTGCCGCCCCAGAGGTTCAGGACGCGGTCCTCGTGGAAGGCCTCGGGGGCCACGGCCAGGGCCCGCTGCCAGGCGTCGGACCAGGCCGTGCCGGGCTTGAGGGCGAGGGTCGGGTGTACCATCTGCGGTTCTCCGCTCAGTGGGTGGGCGGGGCATGAGGTGGCTCGCGGTGGGGCCGCCCCGCGCACCGGGCGGCCCGTACTGACGAGGCTAGAACGTGGCGTGGCCCGACCGTAAGTACGGCCGGGCGGCATGAACGCTCTCACCTCTCGACGGCGAGTCACTTGAGCACCAGCCGGGCCGTCCGGGCCGGGGTGGACCCGACGGCCGCCCCGGCCGCCTTCCTGACGCGGGCACCCGCCCCCGCGAACACGGCGGCGGGGCCCGGTCCGGCGGGGTGTGTCCCCCGCGCCGGCGGGCCCTTCTGCCGCGCGCGCACGCGGGGGGCGGGTCAGCTCAGACCGCGTCGACCTTGCCGGGCGCCTCGGCGGCTGCCGCCGCCTCGGCCGGCTTCGCCTGCGGGCTCGCCTCGACGATCCGGGGCCCGTGCTGTCCGCGCAGGCCGATGCCGCTGATCACCGCGACCAGGCCGAAGGCGATGGCCCCGATGGCGAAGGTGAGGGTGAACCCCGATTCGGCGGGCAGCGCGGGAACTCCCGCCGGCAGGTGCTCGATCGTCTTGGAGGCCAGGATGGTGGTGACCACGGCGCTGCCGATCGCACTGCCGGTGGAGCGGGAGATCGAGTTGATGCCGTTGGCGATGCCGCTCTGGTGGTGCGGGACGCTGGCCATGATCACCGCGGGCATGGCGGCGTAGCCGAAGCTGACGGCCGCGCCGACGACCAGACCGGCGCCGATCACCGAGGCGCTGTGGCCGTGGTCCAGCGCGAGCCAGCCGAAGCCCGCTGCGCCGAGCGCGGCGGCCAGGGCCAGCGCGACGCGCGGACCGCGGTGGCGTACGAGCTGGCCGCCGACGGGCGAGGCGAGGAGCGAGACGATCGCGCCGGGCAGCAGGAACTCCACGGAGGCGCGCAGGATCGAGGCGTCGAAGCCGTAGCCGGTCAGGGCCTTGGGCATCTGGACGAGGTAGGAGACGCCCAGGAAGTTCGCGAACATGCCGAAGCCGACGAGGATGCCGGCCAGGTTCGCCATGAGCACCGGACGGTGGATGAACATGCGCATGTCGACGAGGGGTTCGCGGACCTTGAGCTCGGTCAGCACCCAGACGGCCGTCATGACGGCCGCGCCGGCGAAGCTGCCCAGCGTACGGCCGGAGGCCCAGCCCCACTCGTGGCCCTGCGAGATGGGCAGCAGGAGCAGCAGGAGGGCGATGCCGAGGGTCAGCGCGCCGAGGAAGTCGGTGCGGCCGCCGGTCTTGTGCCGGGTCGCGGGGACCAGGAAGAGGACGGCGAGCAGCGCGAGGACCGCGAAGCCCGTCGCCATCCAGAAGGCGTTGCGGTAGTCGGCGTCGGCGCCGGAGGTCAGCAGGCCGGTGGCGACGAGCGCGAGGCCGCTGCCGAACGCGAGCGTGCCGCTGACCAGGGCCATCGCACCGGGGAGCTTCTGCGGGCGGACCTCTTCGCGCAGGACGGACAGGGCCAGCGGGAAGATCGCGGTGGCGGCTCCCTGGAGCACTCGGCCGAGGATCAGCAGCGGCAGCGAGGACGCCAGCGCGGCGACGACGGAGCCCGCCACCATGACGCCGAGCACGGCCACCAGCGTCGGCTTCTTGCCGTGCTGGTCGCCGAACCGGCCGAGCAGCGGGGTGAAGACGGCCGCGGACAGCAGGGTGGCCGTGGTCACCCAGCTGACGTTGGCGGTGGTGGTGCCGAGGTCGTTGCGGATCAGGCCCAGGATCGGGACGGGCAGGGTCTGCATCATCGACACGACCATGGCGGCCAGGCTCAGGGCGAAGACGATGACCGTCTCGTTCCTGGTGCCGGTGTCCGGGGTGGCTGAGGTGGTGGGGCTCATGGCAGGGAGGACCTTCTTAGTGCTTCAGATCACAGATGTTTGATGTCATCAAGTAACTCCACAGACGGTACTTCTCAATAGTTAAGGTGGTCAAGTAAAAGGTTGATAATGTCAAACACCTTGAGTACGCTTCGAGCATGAGCGCCACCACCCCCTACGCCCCCACCAAGCTGGAGCTCCTGGAGCTGCTCGCCGCCATTGGCACGGCCCAGTGGCGCGATTTCGCGGCCGCCGCGGCCCACCACGGCCTCACTTCCACGCAGGCCAGGGTCCTCGCCCAGCTGAACGGCCCGCTGCCCATGCGCGGCCTCGCCACCCTGCTGGTGTGCGACGCCTCGAACGTCACGGGCATCGTCGACCGCCTGGAGGCCCGCGACCTGGTGCGCCGTGAGGCGGACCCCTCCGACCGGCGCGTCAAGAACGTCGTGGCGACCGAAGCGGGCCGCGAGGTGATCCGCCGGGTGCGCGCCGAGATGCAGGCCACGCACGGCGCCCTCGACACCCTGGACGAGACGGAGAGCGCGACCCTCTACGCCCTGCTGGAGCGCCTGCGCCCGGCGATGGAGAAGAACGCCTGACCGCCTGACCAGGGCGCATGCACAAAAAGGAGACCGCTTTACGGGCCGACGGACTATACGAGTCCGAGTCCGCGCGGCGGTACGAACAGGTGCGCGGCCCGGTGCTCCGCGGCCACCAGGGCGGCGCTGGCCGAGAGCTCGGTCTTCGCGCTGCGGGCCAGGCGGAGCCGGTGGTCGCCGCAGCGCTCGCACTCCGGCGCCCAGTCGGGGAGCAGGTCCAGGTGCTCGGCGGCCATGTGGCGGGCGAGCCGGATCCGGGAGCCGGGGCCACTGTCCATGGGGTCCCAGTCCACCCCCCGCTCCCCCGTGAGGAACAGCTCCGCCATGGCGTCCTGGATCTCCCGCATCGAACGGTAGAGGCGGGCGCAGGTGGTGCAGCCGAACATCCAGGACGGAGGCACCGGCCAGACGTCCTCGGGGCTCAGCTCATCGGCACTCATGGCCGCCACCGTATCGGCGCCGTCCGCACCGTACGGCCGATCCGCCGTACCCGCCCCCGTCGGGGCTCCCGTGGAAGCCGCTGGCCAGGGGGAACGCCACCTGACAGACTGAAACGGCTTCAGACCGATCCAGGAGGACACACCATGGCAGAAGAGACCGACACCCCGCAGAACGAGTCGCCGGCCGACGAGGCCAAGCGCAAGTTCAAGGAGGCCCTGGAGCGCAACGCCCGCAATGCCCAGTCGCAGCAGTCCCACCAGAGCCGGGCCAAGATCCAGGGCCAGGGCGGCAACGGTCCCGGCGGCAAGAACAAGAAGGTCCGCCGCAAGACCGGCTGACCGCGGTCGGGGATCGCAGCAGCCGGCCTCGACGGGATCACCGACCGGACGTTCACGGGTCGGATCCGGTCGAGGGCGGCTCCCAGGTCGCACATCGGGTCAACCGGCCGACGACCGGGCTCCCCGGGGGAGTGCACCGATCGGCCACTCGGGTGACGGGCGATAACCCCCCGGCGCTCACGGGAGTTGAGCAGCCCGTCCCGCCGAGGGCAGCCATCCCATTGCGACAGTGCGACCGAAGGAATCCCCCACATGCTCAAGAAGTTCATGGCCACCGCAGCCGCCACCGCAGCCGTACTGGGCGCCGGTGCCGCCGTAGCCGCCCCGGCGATGGCGATCGGCAACGACGGCGGCGTCACCACCGTGAACGGCAACCACTCCGCGCAGATCTACGGCAACCAGGAGACCGACGGTGCGATGAGCCCGCAGCTGAGCGCCGTCCAGGGCTCGCTGAACAAGCTCTGCATCGGCCTTCCCGCGAAGGTGAACGCCCAGTCGATCCTCGCCGCGATCAACGTCGGCGTCCAGGACATCAACGTCCTCGCCAACCCGCAGAACCAGCAGTGCGCCGAGAACTCCACGCAGGCCAAGGGCGACGACTCCGCCTCGCACATCCTCAGCAACATCCCGATCCTCTCGGGCAACCTCTCCGCCGGCAGCTGATCTGCCGCACACCACACCGGCGCCGGTGCGAAGCCTTCGGGCAGCGCACCGGCGTCGGTGTGTTTGCGTACCCACGAGTACAGGACCTTTGGTCTAGACCTTGACAGGTCCAGACCATCTTCGCTTGAGTGTCGGTGAGTGCCTCCCCCCACGGCAACTCCCCCCACTCAAGGAGCAGTTCCATGATGCGTGCGCTACGCCGCCGTGCCCTCTCCCTGGCCGCCGCCGCGGCCGTCACCGCCGGCCTCGCCCTCACCCTCCCCGCCTCGCCCGCCGCCGCGGCCCCGGCCTGCGCCGGCGCCTGGGCCTCCTCGGCCGTGTACACGAACGGACTGAACGCCTCGTACGGCGGCCACAACTGGCAGGCCAAGTGGTGGACCCAGGGCGAGACGCCCGGCACCACCGGCCAGTGGGGCGTCTGGTCCGACCAGGGCGCCTGCGGTGGCGGCGGAGGCCAAGACCCGGACCCCGGCCCCGGCAATCCGTCCGGATTCGTGGTCAGCGAGGCCCAGTTCAACCAGATGTTCCCGAACCGGAACCCCTTCTACACCTACAACGGGCTGGTAGCGGCCCTGTCGGCGTACCCCGGCTTCGCCCACACCGGCGACGACACCGTGAAGCGGCGCGAGGCGGCCGCCTTCCTCGCGAACGTCTCGCACGAGACCGGCGGGCTGGTCTACATCGTGGAGCAGAACACCGCGAACTACCCCCACTACTGCGACGCGGGCCAGCCGTACGGCTGTCCGGCCGGGCAGGCCGCCTACTACGGGCGCGGGCCGATCCAGCTGAGCTGGAACTTCAACTACAAGGCGGCGGGCGACGCGCTCGGCATCAACCTTCTCGCCAACCCGTACCTCGTGGAACAGGATCCGGCCATCGCCATGAAGACGGCCCTGTGGTACTGGAACACGCAGAACGGGCCGGGCACCATGACCGCCCACGCGGCGATGGTGAACGGCGCGGGCTTCGGCGAGACCATCCGCTCCATCAACGGCTCGCTCGAGTGCAACGGCGGCAACCCGGCCCAGGTGCAGAGCCGGGTGAACGCCTACCAGAGCTTCACGCAGATCCTCGGCGTGACGCCCGGGAACAACCTCACCTGCTGACCGTCAGCGGATGCGCAGCGTGGTGGCCAGCTGGGCCCGGGAGCGCACGTCGAGCTTCTGGTAGATCCGGGTCAGCCGGGCCTCCACGGTCTTGACGCTGACGAACAGCTTCGCGGCCGCCTCCTGGTTGCTGGCGCCGTCGGCCACCAGGAGCGCCAGCCGGGCTTCCGCCTCCGTCAGGGCGGCCAGGGCGTGCGGGCTGCCCGCCTCGGCGGGGGACGGATCCCGGGCCAGTTCCGCCCAGGGGTGGGCCCCCGCCTGGGAGAAGGCCTCGGCCGCCGCCCGCAGCGCGTCCCGGGCGGGCGCGCGCCGGCGGCGGCGTCGCTCCACGCGGGCGAGCGCGAGGAGCGTACGGGCCCGCTCCAGCGGGAGCTGGAGCTCGGCGAACCGGCGCTCGGTCGCCTGGAGCAGGCCGACCGCCGCCTCGGCCTCGCCGCGCGCCGAAAGGCACAGGCCCCGGGCCCGGTCGAGGGCGGCGACCACGCTGGTGCGGCCCAGCGCCAGCGCGCTCGCGCGGACCGGATCGAGCAGCTCGGCGGCCTCGTCGGGGGCGTCCGCGGCGACCAGGGCCTCGGCCAGCTCCCCGTGCCAGCGCAGGATCGAGGGGTCCACGACCTGCTGGGCGGCCTCCAGTTCGGCGACGCGGCGCAGGGTGGCCACGGCTTTCGCGGCCTCGCCCGTGGCCAGCTCGACCAGGCCGAGGGCATGGAGGCTGCGGGAGAGGAAGACCTGGTCGCGTTCCTCCTCGGAGGCCTGGATGCCGCGCCGGGCGTATCCGGCGGCCCGCGCGAAACTGCCGCCCGTGGCCTCGGCCATCGCGGCGACGTACCACGCGGGGCCGGGCGACAGGCCCGCCTCGATGGTCAGCTGCAGGGCGCGGCGGGCGTGCGCGGAGGCGGTCGTGCACCTGCCGCGGCGCAGCTCGACCTCGGTGAGGCTGCGCAGCACCTCGAAGACGTCCTCGGCCGATCCGGTGCGCTGGACGGCGGGCAGCAGGCTCAGCAACTGTCTTCGGGCGTCGCCCAGGCGGTCGTCGAAGAGGGCGTGGCGTACGGCGAGGTACTGCGGCGCGTTGCGCATGCCGAGCGGCACCTCGGGGGCGGGCAGCGCGAGGGCCTCGGCGAGGATCTCCTCGGCGTCCGGGTCCCCGAGGATGCGGCCCATCCGGGCCCGTACGGTCAGGGCCATGGCTTCGGCGACCTGGTCGCCGCCGGCCGCGGCCAGGGCTCCGGCCTCGGCGGCGGCGTCGCGGGAGCGGACGGGGTCGCCGTCGCTGAGGTTGTGCTTCCAGGCGATCCGCAGCCGTACGGCGGCTTGCAGCGCGGGGTCGCCCTCGGCGTCGGCCATGGCGTAGGCGAAGGTTTCGTCGAGGTCGGCGAGGGCTTGACCTGCGGCGTCGATGACGGCGAGCCGGGCCCGGACCCGGTCGGCGGGCGAGGAATCGCGGGCCAGCACGGCGCGGGTGGCGCGGCGGGCCAGGTCGGCGCGGCCGGCCCAGCCCGCGTCCTCGGCGGCGGCGACGAGCCGGGCCAGCGACTCCCCCTGCAAGTGCGAGGGGGTGCGGTCGGCGGCGAGCAGACCCAGTTCGGCGGCGAGGGCCCGCTGGCCGCGGCGGCGGCAGGCCGCGGCGGCGTCGGCTATCTCGGCGGCGAGCCACTGGTCGGGGGTGTCCACCGCCAGCGCGCGGTGGCGTACGGCCTGCACGGGATCGGCGACGGCGGCGGCCAGGGCGGCGTGTCCGGCGGCGCGTTCGGGCCAGCCGGCGTCGGCGGCCAGGGCGGTGGGCAGCGCGCCGGCCGTGAAGGCGACCGCGCCGTCCTCGCCCACGGTCACGAGCGCGGCCCGTTCGGCCACGGCGAGTTCGGCTTCGGCGTGCGGGCGGCCGGCCCGGCGCAGCAGGGCGGTGGTGGGGCGGGCGGCGAGCGCGGCGAGCAGCAGGGTGCGGCGGGCCTCGACGGGCACCGCGGCGAGGAGCCGGCGTGCGACCTCGCGGGCCTGGCCGGAGACGGGCAGCGGGTCGGCGTGGTGGGCGCCGCCGTCGCGGGCCCCGGCGGCTTCGGCGAGGGAGTGACCGAGGGCGAGCGCGAGACGGGGGTTGCCTCCGCTGGCCTGGTGGATGCGGCCGGCGAGGCGGGCCGGGAGGCCCCGGCGGACGAGCAGTTCGGCCACTTCGTCGGCGCCGAGCGGGGGGACGCGTATCTCGGGGGTGCCGGGGCCGCAGAGGGGTTCGGCGACGGGGGCTCCGCCTTGGACGCATTCGGCCACGAGGACCCGTACCCGCGGCGGGGTCAGCCGCAGGGCGAAGCGGAGCAGATCGGTGCTCTCGGCGTCGAGCCATTGGGCATTGTCGAGGACGAGCAGGACGGGGCTGCGGACGGCGAGGGCGCGCAGCACCTCGACGACGGCCAGGCGCAGCGCGACGTGGTCGCGGCCGGCGCGGGGCGCGTCCGTCTCCCGGCGCAGGAGCGCGATGGCGGTGCGCTGGGGGCCGGAGAGCCGCTCCAGCGCGGCGGCGGGGACGGAGGCCAGCAGGGCGGCGGCGGATGCTTCCGGAATCCACCGGTCGGCGGCTTCGGGGGCGAGGCGCAGCACGCTGTCGTTACGGGCTTCGGCGGCGTCCGCGAGGGCCCGTACCACCTCGCTCTTGCCCGCTCCGGCGGGGCCGGTGAGCAGGGCCCGCCCGTGCCCGGTCAGTGCGCGGTCGACCTGCCTGACCAGCTCACCGTGTCCGACGGTCGTGTCAGCGTGCCCCGTCGCCGCCCCCACGCACAGCCACCAGCCTCTCGGTCTCCAGCTCCAGCCTGTGCCCTTCTTGTGAGACGCGACAATACGAGGTCGGATGCCCGGCGGGCCCGGATTGTGACGCAGAAATCAGTCACGTGACGGAAAAGCCCGGCGGACCTGCCGGTACGAGGTGTATCGGCAGGTCCGCGGGCTCATTTGGTCCGTACTATCGGCCCGTCAGGCCGGGCCGGCGGCCGGCTCAGAAGCCGAGGCTCCAGGAGTCGACGTAGCCGGTGTCACCGCCGGCGTTGTCGTTCACGCGCAGCTTCCAGGTGCCGTTCGCGAGCTCCGAGGAGGCGTTCACGGTGTACTCCTGGTTGATGTTGTCGGCGCTCCCGCCGGCGCGGTTGTGCACCGTGTACACGGTGCCGTCGGGGGCGACGAGGTCCACCTTCAGGTCACCGATGTAGGTGTGGACGATCTTCACGCCGACCTTGAGGGTGGCCGGGGCGTTGCCGCTGACCCCGCTGACGGTGATCGGGCTCTCCACGGTGGTGTTGTCACCGATGGCGAAGTCCGCGGTGTTCTCGAAGACCGGCGTGGTCGGGGTCGAGGTCACGGCGGTCACCGCGGCGGCCGCGTCGGCGAGGCCGGCGCCGCAGCCGCCGGTGCACGTGCCGGCGAGCGGGCGGGCGCTGCTCTTGACGGCCGACTCGACCTGAGCCGGGGTGAGCGAGGGCTTGGCGGCCACGAGGAGCGCGGCGAGGCCCGCGACGTGCGGGGCCGCCATGCTGGTGCCCTGGTACGGCTTGTAGATCTCGGCGCCGGGGGTGGTGGTGCCACCGTTCAGCGAGGAGAGGATGCCGTTCTCCGGGGTGGTGACGGTGCCGGGCGTGTCGGTGGCGCGGCGGGTCTCACCGCCCGGGGCGGCGACGTCGATGATGGCGCCGAAGTTGGAGTAGAAGGAGCGGTCGCCGGTGCGGTTGGTGGCGGCCACGTTGATGACGTTGTTGCAGCTGGCGGGCGAGAAGCCGGCTGCGTCGGCGTTGCTGTTGCCGGCGGCGACGACCACGGTCGTGCCACGGGCCACGGCGGCGTTGATGGCGTTCTGGTAGGTGGCGGTGCAGGCACCCGAGCCACCGAGGGACATGTTGATCACCTTGGCGGGGGTGGCGTTCGCCGGGACGCCCGCGACGGAGCCGCCGGAGGCCCAGGTGATGGCGTCGACGATGTCCGAGGTGGCGCCGCCGCACTTGCCGAGCACGCGGACGGGCTGGATCTTCGCGTTGTACGCGATGCCCGCGACGCCCTTGCCGTTGTTGGTCGCGGCCGCGATGGTGCCCGCGACGTGGGTGCCGTGCCAGGAGGAGTTGCTGGCCGTGGAGCCGGTGCCGCACTCGCCGGCCGCGCTCCAGTCGCCCTGGTCGGCCGGGTTGTTGTCGCGGCCGTTGCCGTCACGGGCGGCGGTGGAGCTGCTGATGAAGTCGTAGCCGGCGACGATGTTCGGGGCCACGTCCGAGTGGGTGACGTAGCCGGTGTCGATCACGGCGACGGTGACGCCGCTACCGGTGGTCTTGTCCCAGGCGGCGGGGACGTTCATGCCGGCGGTGGGCTCGAAGAGGTCCCACTGCTTGGCGTACTCGGTGTCGTCGGGGGTGGCCAGCGCGTAGGCGCGGGAGTCCGGCTCGACGTACGCGACGTCCGGGTCGGCGCGGAACTGGGCCATCACGTCGGCCGCGTCGGCGGCGGCGAGGGGAGCGCCGAGGGTGACGAGGGCGGCTCCGGTGCCGAGGCGGCGCTCGAACCGGGTCTTGTCGGCGCCCTTCTTGCCGGCCTTCTTGCCCTTGGCGGCGGCGTCGACGGAGGCCGCGTCGTTGGAACTGGCCTCGGTCGCCGAGGGCTTGTATCCGACGATCAGGTTCTCGACCGGGGCGGCCGCGGTCGCGGCCGTCGCGGCGGCGGGGGCGGGGTCCGCGGTGGCCAGCGCCATGGCGGTGGTGGCGGAGCCGGCGAGCAGGGTGACGGACATCGCCACCACGGATATGAGCCTACGTCTGGGTGCGTGCACAGTGTTCCCCTTCGCGGGCCGGTTCCGGGCAGGCCGGAGCGGCCGGTTTTGTGCAGTGTGGGAGGTGTGTCGGCGGCGACGGCGCCGGGACGGGCTGGTCGAACCCGCCCCGGCCACCGCTGCTCGCCTCGCTGCCCCGGCCGCGACGTCGGGGCGGGGCAACGGCGTGCCGGCGAGGAACCCTGCCGTTCCGCTTCGCACCATGTGGGGTTGGTACGCGGGCAGTTGGGCCGGGGAAGATCGCCGGTGGGCAGACAGTAGGCAACACCGGGATGAACGCGATACGGGGAAAACCCTTGTCCACCCCCTGCGGCACCCCCCGAGGGGCGCTTCGCACCGAAAGCCGTTGCGCCCAAAACCTAGATGCTCTAGCTTTTGACCTAGAGGCACTAGGCACTAGGCACCAGGAGGGGGTACCGCATGGTGCGCGCAGGGATCACGGTCGCCGGGCTGACCGAAGCGGCCGCCGCGATGGCGGACGAGTCAGGGCTCGACAGGGTCAGCCTGTCCGCGCTGGCGCGGCAGTTCGGGGTCAAGGACGCGAGCCTGTACTCGCACGTGCGCAACCTGAGGGAACTGCGCGTGCGGATCGCGCTGCTGGCCTCCGAGGAGATGACCGCGGGCATCGCGGCCGCCGTGGCGGGCCGAGCCGGCAAGGACGCCCTGGTGGCGTTCGCCGACGCGTATCGGGAGTACGCCCTCGCGCACCCCGGCCGCTACGCGGCCACCCAGATGCGGCTCGAGGCCGAGGAAGTGTCCGGCTCCGTCGGCTTTCGCCGCAGCGTCGAGCTGACCTACGGCATGCTCCGCGCCTACGGGCTCACCGAGCCGGACCTGACCGACGCGGGCCGCCTGCTGCGCAGCACCTTCCACGGCTACGTCCACCTGGAGCTGAGCGGCGGCTTCGGACACTCCCGCGACGTACGGGAGTCCTGGTCGCGCTCGCTCGACGCCCTCCACGCGGTCCTGGAGAACTGGCCGCCCCGACCCGATGGGAGCACATGATGACGCACATCCGGACCGGCACGCTGAAGGTGCCCGGAGCCACCCTGCGCTACGAGAGGCGCGGCAGCGGCCCGCTCCTGCTGCTGATCCCCGGCGGCGGCGCGGACGCCGGCCTGTTCGAGGGCATGGCACCCGCCCTCGCCGCCCGTTACACCGTGGTGTCCTACGACCCGCGCGCCCTGTCCCGCAGCCCGCTCGACGGCCCGCTCGCCGACCAGCGGGTCGAGGTGTGGAGCGACGACGCGTACCGGCTGCTCGAACTGCTCTCCCCGCACGAGCCCGCGTACGTCTTCGGCTGCAGCTCGGGCGCCATCGTCGCGCTGGACCTGCTGGCCCGCCACCCCGGGCGGCTGCGCCGCGTCGTCGCGCACGAGCCGCCCCTCGTGGAGGTCCTGGAGGACCCCGCACCGCACCGGCGGCTCTTCGCCGAGGTGCGCGGGACGTTCCGCGAGCGGGGGGCCGAGGCGGCGATGGCGCACTTCGCCGAGGGGCTGGGGGAACGGCCCGCCGAGCGGGCGACCGAACTGCCCGCGGACATCGCCGAGATGCTCCCCCGGATGCTCGCCAACATACCGGTCTTCCTGGAGCACGTGCTCTGCCCGTTCACCGCGACCGTGCCCGACGTCACCGCCCTGCGCGGCTCGGCGGACCGGCTGCTGCTGGCCGCCGGGCGGGACTCGCGCCAGGCGGCGCCGCTGTACGGTCCGGCCGCGCGGCTCGCCGAGCTGCTCGGCAGCGAGCTGGTGGAATTCCCCGGCGGGCACGTCGGCTGTACCGAGCACCCCAAGGAGTACGCCGAGAAGCTGGCCGCCTTGCTGGTCTAGTGCTGTGGTCGGAAAGGTTTGCCGGGGCGCGGTGTCCGGTGCGGTGCATCGCAAGGCGGAGGAC
>NZ_JBHWVJ010000073.1:0-11461 GCF_042736725.1 Streptomyces sp. NPDC060028
CGAGATACACGGGTGTCAAACGCCATAGCCTCAAAGATCGACCGGACAGGTCCTAGTTAAAAGGCGTCCGCTGCGACTCCCTTAGGAACCCCAACGGGGCTCGGGATAGCCGTTCGCAAGGAGCAACGCCTTCCCCATCAGCCTGAGACTCTCCTCAGAGAGGACGTGGCACGTGTATCGGAGCGGGATCGGATAGTTCCCCCACAAACTGAGAATGACGCACAGGACCACGATGTCCTCACCCCACTCACCAAGCTCATCCGCATCGATCGCCGCATCAACACGCTTCGGTCGAGTCCGGCCCACACGACGCCGTCATCCCCGACCCCACCGTCGATATACAACTGAAGCCGCAGATCGTGCAGCCAGACACCATGCAGAACCCCTCCCCCCGCGTCGCGAAACACCCAAGCCCCCGACTTCCGATGACCGGGCGGACCGCCGACTAAAGACCCGGCGCCGTCCGGGGGTACATGTCCTCGATCGCGCTCTGGAGAGCGCCACTCGCGTCGAAGTCAATGTCGGGCGTCCCGAAGTTGGGATGGCACCGCGGCAGCTTGCGGCCCGGCCTCCGCTGTTCGAGGTCGTCATGGCGGAGCAAGTGGCACCGGCTCCCGGTGCAGCCGGCCGTGGTACCGGCTCGTGGTGATCCCGTATTCCGTCCGCAGCATCAAGACCAGGACCTCCCGCAAGTCCTCGTACACCTGTCGGTTCGGCTCCCGTGCCGGGACGCTGGCCATCAGCGGATGCCCAAGGATGCGCTGATGACGAGGTCCCTTAGCTGCATGCCGCCCTTTGCCCCCAGGTCGATCTGGTCCAGCAACTTGCTGAGCTCGTCGTAGATCCACGTACCCAGGAAATTTTGGGTTACAGAGCCCGACCTCTTGTCGGCAGTCCAGTAGAGGAGTTCGGCGAGCTCGCGTCCGGTCAGCTGCACCTCGACGAGGCCGTCCGGGCGTGTCAACAAGAAGTCCCCTAGGACGCTGTGGGCGAGTCCGGTCTCCTTTGGGAGATCGGCGCCGCCCGGGGTGCACATGTCCTGGATCTCGTTCCAGAAGTCGGAGTGGAAGACCAGGGTGAGATGCGCGATCCTTGACGCCTTCACGATCCGGTCTTTGTCCAGCGGGTCCCCCTCCTCGCGTGCTCTGCCCTCCAACAGCTCTAGTAGCCGATCGGTCGACCCGGCCTCCTCCGACTCCATGTCGGCCCAAGATTCGCGCAGATACTCGTGCACCGCGTTCTCGGGTACGCGGAAGGAGCGGCCGACGCGGATCGCGGGCAGGTGATCGTTGTGTACGAGCCGGTAGACGGTCATCTTCGAGACATGCATAACCGACGCGACCTCGGCAACAGTGAGGAACTTGACCTCGTGCAACGGCCGCTCGCGAGTGCTTCGGCTCGGAGGCGCAGGTGCTGCCTCCTGTGCCTCTCGAGCGATGCGCCCGCGCAGGCAGGCAAGGCGTCGTTCGGTGTCGGCTTGATCGGTCCAGAGCTCGTTCACCGCTTCCACGGCGCTCTGCAGCTTCTCTTCGATGCTCATCACGCACCTCCGTCTACGTCTGCCAGGAGCGTTGCCAAGGTGGCACGGGCATGGTGAAGGTGAGTCTTCACGGAGCCTGTGGAGATTTCCATGATCTCCGCGATCTCGCTCAGCGGGTGGTCGAACTGAAGCTGAAGGGCCATCGCCGTGGCCTGCTGGGTCGGCAGTTTGCGGACAGCTTCGAGGATGGCGATCTGGTCGACCCGTTGAGCTATGGCGTCGCGTTCGATGAGGTGGTCCGGTAGTTCGCATGGATCTGTGATCAAGCCGAGTTTCTGCCTCGTGTGCCGTGCCTGACTCAGCCGCTGGCCGGCGATGCGAAACAGCCATGCCTTCTGGTTCTCGAGCGTGGACACCCGGGTCCAGTACCGGTGGGCGGCGATCATCGTTTCCTGGGCTGCGTCGTCGATCAGGCCCAGGTCGCCCTCTAACCAGATCAGATACCTGCGGACGTGCCGGTCCCACTTGTTGAAGAAGTGGGCGAACTCCTCGTCAGTCGGCGCCATGCCACCCCCTGCCCTCGTGCCGCCCGTTCATCGACGAGGACTGTTCTCGGTGAGATCCCCGGTGATGACGGTACGGCGCCCCTGCGCCGTATCTTCCACCCGCAGCCCGGCCTCCGGCAGCCGTTCCAGCATCACGACCAGGGTGGCCCTGCGCTCGCGTTCCAGACCGGCCTTCACACGGCCACGGGCGAGCTCGTGCAGCACATCCCAAAAACCCGAGCTTCCCCTGCGGGACCGCAGGATGATCCCAGCCAGCCCGATCAGGAGGGGGCCACCCACCGCGAGAACCTCAACGCTCACTGATTCGACTCCGACTGCCTCGCGCCACGACCCATTGCCGCAGCCCTGCCCACTACAGCGCCGTACGTGGGCCGGGGTTGAACCAAGGGCCGAAGTTTTTTCCAGCGCGACCGGCTCTCACCTCAAGACAGTGGCCCCACACACCAAAACAGCAGCCACCGACCAGCACCAAAACGCGCAAACCCGCACTGTCTCTCACAGCGCTGTCACGAAACCGAGAGATCGCAGCCAGGCGACGACGGCGCGGCGGTCGAACTTGGGCTGTACGTCCGTGCCGCCCTCCGGGGCCGGGAAGTCGCCGTGGCGGCGGCGCCAATTCACCACCGCGGCCCAGCCCACCCACGCGATCCGCCCCGCCTCCGCCAGCAGCACCCCGTCCTGGCCCCGGACCAGGGGGTCGAAGGCGGCGAGCGGTGAGCGGCGGCCGGGGCGGGCGGTGTGCACGGGTCGCCAGTCCACCAAGGGTGTCCGACCGCCGCTACGGTCAACCGCGGCCGGCACCTCCAACGCCTCCGTCAGCCGGTCCGCCGCCACGCCGACCCCCATCGGGGGCCCCGCAGCGCGGCACGCACCTGCTCCGGGTCGGTGGCCTCCACAAGCGCCCGCGACCACAGCCCCGGGCCGGCGCCGCCGGCGGGACGAGGCCAGAGCCGGCCGCCCACCGCCAGGCCGCCATGGCCGTCTCTGCGACACGACTCGTGCACAGCCGGCGGCCGCCTATGAGTTGACTACCGCTTCCTTCTTGCCCTGCACCTTGGCGAAGGCCTCCCCTGCACGATCCTGGGCGAATTTGGCGACCCCGAACCTGCCCAGCGGCCCCGGCCAGGGCTCCTTCGGGCACCTTGTCGGCGGTGATGTCGCCAAGGCCATTGGGGCCGTCGGCGAAGGCGGGAACGGCAACAGTGAGCGGGGCAACGGCCAACAGGGCGATGGCTAGCATGCGCGACACGGGCTTCATACACTGGAAAACGATCACGCCCGAGGAACGTCACCACCGTCTGGGCGGCCCCCAGGGCGCCACCGGGTACCCCGCGCGGCCCCCGCGGGGTGCGCCCCCCGGTCAACGGCCCGATCGGCGCTGACCTCCGCCACCAGATCCGGACGGACCAGCACCGTGTCCAGGACGTCGCGGCTCCCCCACGCCGCCGTGAACCGCACCCCTTCGAAGGGGTGCCCAGGTCCGGCCGCGGATCTGACACACCAACCAATCTCCCCCTCGACGACAGTACTCAGGTACGGGCGAAGGTGCGCAGGTCTTCGTTGAGGCGGTCCGCGTGGGTCGCGAACAGCCCGTGGCCCGCGTTCTCGTACACGTGGAGTGTCGCGCCCGGGATCAGGGCGGCTGCGCGGCGGCCCGTGAGTTGGAGCGGGGCGGAAGCGTCGGCGGACCCGTGCACGACGAGGACCGGGCAGTCGATCTTCGCCAGCTCCGGTACGAGGTTCAGTGAGGGCAGAAGGTCGTTGAGGGCCGTCCCGGCCCGTGCCGTCGCTCCGTGGCAGAGGTCCACCATGTGCGCCACGTACGCGTCCGACACCGGGGGGCCCGGAAGGTGGCGGGCGAAGAAAGCGTCCGCCCCATCGGCGAAGAACTTCGCCCGATCCTGCCGGAAGGTCTCGTTGAACGCGCGGATGAGCTCTGGATCCAGTCCCTCGGCGTGATCCGAAGACCGGGCCGGCCCCGGCGCCACTCCGCTGACGAGAACAACCCGGGCCACCCGCTCACCACCGCCGAGGGTCAGGTGGCGGACGACCTCGGCGGTGCCGAAAGAGTGCCCGACCAGCGTGACGTCGAGCAGGTCCAGGTGGTCGAGCAGGGCGCCCAGGTCCCCGGCCAGCGTATCGAGGTCGAAGCCGCCCCAGACGTCCTCGGACCTGCCGTGTCCCCTGCGGTCGAGTCCCACGCACCGGAACCCCTCGGCCGCCAGCGGCAGCATCTGGTACTCCCACATCTCGGTGCTGAAGTAGGAGCTGTTGACGAAGACGATGACGGGGCCGCTCACCGGACCGTAGTCGACGAAGTGGAGGCGGGTGTGATCGGTCGTGGACTCGAAGTACGGCATGACGGGGGTCCCTCCGTGAGGCGGCTGCGGGGCGTGGCACCATCCTGGCCCGGCGCCACACGCCGCGCCATTACCGCCGAGGTCATGGGCCGAGGCGACTGGCCAGTGTTCTGCGCCGGGAATTCGATCGAGATATGAGACCTGCTCGACCGCCAAGTCCCGCAGCAGGCTCCCTCGTGCCCGCTGGCCAGCACCGGGCGCCGCCACGCCACGACCGGTGTGTCGTTGGACCACCTGACAAACAGACGAAGCAGAAGGAGAACAAGGGGCCGAGCGTCGAAGTCGCCAATTCGATCAGGCGGCGGTACCGCGAAGGTTGCGGCCTCCGCGACGTGGCCGCCGAGTTCGGTGAGTTCGGTGAGCATGGACAACGTCCAACGCCTGGTCCCCCTGGAGGAGCGTCGCACGGACACGTCAGCCAAGCAGCGCTACTGCGAGGTCCCGGACTTGCGGGACAGACGGTCGAAACAGTTACGCCGCACACCTCGCGAAGCGACTCGGTTCACCGGGCGCCGGACGGAAGCTCGCCGGGAACCCCCCACTTTGAGGTACCACTGCTGATGCGCCTATCTGTTGCACCCCCACTGCGTAGCCGGAGCCCCGTCGGCTGTCGACTCGCCGCTGTTCTCCAGGCAGAGTCCGCTGTACACATTGGAGTACGTGACGTTCCCAGCGGCAGCTGCCGGCGTGGTTGCAAGCGTGGCTGCGACGGCGGAGACGCCGAAGAGCTGGTGTCGCAATCTGCGCATTTGTGAACCTGGTGTCGCTCATCTCCGTTGCCCGCCACATGTTGTGACGGGCAGTCAAGCGCGTTGGGGGTGTGATCCCCGGAATTTGGTCCTCGACTGGGGTTGGGTGTCCCCACTTGCCGCTGGTCCTGCTCCGACTGGAGGAGTTGCTGTCACCTACCGGAACGCCGAGTGCCCCCGCCGCCCCTTCGTCGAGCAGATACCCGGTCTGAGCCGGCCAGCGGACCGAGCGGCTGCGCTCGACCCTGCGGGATCGTCCTCGCACCCGGTGCCGCGGTACTCCCGGCCGAGGCGGGGGTGGTTCGCTCGGACTGACGCATACGCGGTGCACATCACACGATGCCCAGCCTATGAGGGTGGTTCAGATACCGGCGAGGAACTCCTGGACCGCGTTGGCGAAGCCCTCGGGGTCGGCCTGCTGGACGAAGTGGTCGGTGTCCAGCAGGCGGTAGACCGTGCCCGGGCGCCTGGAGCACATGGCATGGGCCTGTTCGGGGGGCAGGACCTGGCTGCGCAACCCATGGATCAGGAGCGCGGGGCAGTCGGTGGCGAGCCACTGTTTCCAGTGGTCGCCGTGGACAAGGTTCTCGGAGTCGACGGTGTCCTGCGGGTGGAAAGGCAGCCGCCAGCCGGCGCTGCCGGGCAGCGGGCGCAGCATGGGGCCGAGAACGGCAGCGAGGGGTCCGCAGGCGGCGGCCAGCTCCTCACGGGTGGCAGCGGTGTAGGGGAAGTTGAGCACGAAGGCGAGGGGGCTGGTTCCGTGGTCGGGGAGGTCGACGGCGGTGTCGACACTGATCAGGGCCTCGACCAGTTCCGGACGTTGGGCGGCCAAGTGGTAGGCGTTGATCGCGCCGAGGGAGTGGCCGAGGAAGACCGCCCGGTCGATGCCGATGTGGGCGAGGAGGGCGAGGAGGTCGGCGAGGTAGCCGGTCCGCGTGTAGTCGGGAGCGCGCTCGGAGTCTCCGTGGCCGCGCTGGTCAGGGGCGATCACCCGCCACGCAGGACCGAGGGCGGAGGCCAGGGCAGTGAAGGACGCACCTTCGGAGAGGTGGCCGTGCAGTGCGACGAGGGGGCGGCCGTAGCCGCCGTAGTCCAGGTAGGACAGGGTGCGACCGTCGAAGGTCATGGTGGCACGGGTGGGGTGGGCGGACATGGCGGTAGTACTCCCTCAGTTCGGCGGTTCGGCGGTTCGGCGGTTCGGTTGTCGGTAGCGGGTCTTCGTGCCGCCGTCCGTAGAAGCCGCCCGGCGTCCGGCCGGCGAGGATCGCCGCGGCGACGGGCAGCACGAGCAGCGTGCCGACCGCGAGGGCAGTCGAGTGATACATGGGATTGCCGTTCATCGGCACCTCGCCGAGTCGGATGCCGACGGTAGACGCGTACTGATCCGGCCTCACCCGCAGCAGTCGCAGCAGTCGCAGCACGGGCGGCAACCATACGCGTCTACCGGTGCCCCTACGGACGACAGCGATGGCCGCGATGACCGGGGCGGCCCGCGGACGCCGACGCATATGTCGTAATGGCTCACTGAGGGCGCGCCCACAGCCGAGCGGATGGGTGGGGTCAGGCGATCTGCTTCTGCGGGTTCAGGTCGAGTGCGATGTGCGGGGCGAGGGCGTGCAGGAAGTCTGGGGCGTCGAAAATCTCGCCGGCGGAGGCCACGCCGATGGTCTTGGTGCGGCCGGTCAGGACGCGCTCGAGTGCCTCCGCGACAAGGGGCGCGGTGACAGCGTAAATGTCCTGGCCGCTGGCCGTGGCCCGGCGTTCGGCTCCGCCCGAGCGCACGATGGCGTCGACGAGGAAGGTCTGGTCCGAGCGCCCGCTCTTGTCGGCGGCGGTCGGGGCCGGCGTGTGGGGGGCGGCGATGTCATGGACCGCCTCGGCGGTCATGTAGGTGGTCACATCGGGGATGGACAGGTGCTGGGGGACGGTGACGACGTCCGCCATGGTGAACTCCCCGATCACCTGCCGGGGTCCCATCGGATCCGGGAAGGTCCACTCCAGGGTGGGCGCCTGGTCGATGCGGTGCTCCCACTGTCCGCCGCTGTAGCGCAGGCGGTGGTCGCCGCGCCGCTCGCGGGAGACCGCGCCCGAGAGCCGGGTGCCGGCGGTGGGGTGCCAACTGCTGAGGGCGTAGGCGATGTGGGCCTCGTCGGCTTCAGTCCAGTCGCCCATCGCCGCGGTGGCCAACAGGTCGCCGAGACCGCCGAAGAAGGCCATGGCCGGGACGATCACCGCTCCCGCGTCCCGGGCCCGCTCGCGGTAGTGGGCGAAGGTGTCGAGATTTGCCTCGAGCTCGGCGGCCACGTCCAGGTACGGGATCCCCGCGCGCAGCGCGGCCTCGATGACGGGGCCGGTGGTCGAGGCGAAGGGGCCGGCGCAGTTGATGACCGCCGCCGTTCCTGCCAGAGCCCGGTCCAGCGAAACCGGGTCCTCGACCGACGCTACGCGGGCCTCCAGCCCGTGCTCGTCGGCCAGTTCCTCCAGAGCCTGCGCGTTGCGCCCGGATGGCACCGGGACGAACCCACGCGTGGCCAGCTCTGCGACCACGAACCGCCCCGTGTGACCGTACGCGCCGAACACCGCCACCATCTGGCCTGACCCCATGAGACTGCTCCCGTGCACTCGAACGCCCGCTGCGATGTCGATTCCGTTGCGGCCTGACACTCACATCCTGTCTTCGAGACAGCACTCGCACGAGCGTCGGAAACGACATGCCACGTACAGTTTCAGACATGCTCACTGTCGCGCTGGCCGTCACCGATGGCATGCTCCACTACGAACTGTCCGTGGCGCTCGAGATCTTCGGGGCCGACCTGACCCACATCGTGGACCCCTGGTACGACTTCTCCCTCTGCGGGAACGGCCCGGTGCGCGTCGACCGTTTCCGCCTTGAACCCGACCACGGACTCGACCACCTCGCGCACGCGGACACGGTGATCGTCCCCGGCTGGGCCGACACGGATCGCGAACCGCCCTCCGAACTGGTCGAGACGGTGCGCGCCGCTCACGCGGCCGGTGCCCGCGTGGCCTCGCTGTGCACGGGCGCCTTCGTCTTGGGCGCGGCAGGACTGCTCGACGGCAGGCGTGCCACCACCCACTGGGCTCACGCGGGGGAATTGGCGCGGCGCCACCCAGCGGCCACCGTCGATCCGGACGTCCTCTACGTCGATAACGGCGACGTCCTCACCTCCGCGGGCAAGGCCGCCGCCATGGACCTGTGCCTGCACCTGGTCCGCCTCGACCACGGCTCGGCCAACGCCAACAAGATCGCCCGACGTCTGGTCATCCCACCCCACCGCGACGGCGGCCAAGCCCAGTTCATAGCCACCCCCCTCCCCGCCCCAGGCAACCACCCCTTGAGTGGGCTTTTCCCTTGGGCGTTGGAGCGACTGGACCAACCGCTCACCGTGGAGGACCTGGCCCGCCAGGCCCGCATGAGCTCACGCCACCTCGGCCGGCACTTCAAACACCTCACCGGCACCACGCCGCTGCAGTGGCTCCACACCCAGCGCATCCGCCATGCCCAGGAACTGTTGGAGACCACCAACGCCACCGTGGAGACCATCGCCGTGGCCACTGGTATGGGCACTGCCACCACCCTGCGCCGCCACTTCCACCGCAGCGTCGGGGTGCCCCCGGATACCTACCGCCGCACCTTCCGCTCCTGAGGAGTGCCGTTGGCCCTCCCGTCGTGGCGTTGCGTGGGAAGGGCTGGGCGTTGAAGGGCGGGGACACGGTGACGGGTACGAGCGGGGCGGGCCGGCGATCGTACGCTCCGAGCCGGGAGGAGGTGCTGGCGGCCGTGGGGTCGTTGGTGCGGCCTTCGCCCCCAGAGTCGGTCGCCGCGGCTGTCGATGGTCTGGGCGGCTGTGGGAGTTCGTACGGAAGGGGCTGACGGACACACCAGACTGTGGTGACCGGTTGACAAGTGGCGTGAGGCCGTTGTGGCCACGGGGCGGCGGGACCACAGGAACTGGATGCGCGAGGGGGCCCGGCGCGAGGAAGACCGCGCCCTGTGGGAGAGCCCGCTGCGCCGCGGTGTGGAGGCGGTGCGGGGGGCGCGCCGCAGGCGGGAACAGGAGTGGAATCGCCATCCTGGCCCGGGGGCGAACTGACCCGCCGCCAATGGCCTCGTGCCTCATGCCCCCGTACGCGCGCAGCCTCCGCCGTACACGGGTGGGCGGTGGAGTGGCAGCGGCGCTACGCCACCTCAAGCAACTCCTGGCCGAAGGCGCCAGCTTGAAGGACGCCACCCCGGGGTGACCCGGCGCCGCCGAGGACGTCGGCCGGCATCCTGCCACCCAACACCGCGACTTCGGCGGCTGGGCGCCGAGCAGCAGAGTCAGCTCGGCGTCACCGCGGCGCCTGTACGGGCCGGCAGAGCGGCCCGCGAAAGACTGGCGCGACTTCCCGTACGGGCGGGGCGCGGAACCTTCGACAAGGGCGTCCGGGCCCTCGCCCCGTACGTCACCCGTCAGGGCGGCGGCGCACCCGAGAGGTCCCATGTCGAGCGCCTCCCGGACAGGAGCGAACTCCGGACGGGCGTGTGACTGGCGAACCAGCGTGCCAGCGCCGCGATTTCCACAACAACCGTGCGCACCAGGGGACTTGAAACGACAGGGACCGACCGGAAGCGCGTCGAAACATCGGAACGCATCCAAACAGCAGGAGAGGGCGGACAGACGAGGGAGGTTCTGACCGCTTCCCGTGATGGCTACGGCATCTGACGGAGCGTGCAGTGTCGGAGGGGTTATCGCGCATGCTATTTTGTGAGCGGTCGTTCAACTACGAGGAGCGTTGATGGGTCGTAAACAGGTCTGGGACCAGGAAGAGGTACTGGCCTCCGCCATGCACCTGTTTCGTCGTCGCGGATACCTCGGCGCCTCGCTGCGCGACCTCGAGGAAGCGACCGGGATGCACCCGGGCAGCCTGTACCGGGCGTTCCAGAGCAAGGAGGGCCTGTTCAGTGCCGCGCTGGACGCCTATAACGAGCGGGTGGTCGAGGGCAGGGTCCGCGTCCACCTGCGCGACGCACGGGACCCGGTGGCCGGCATCCGCTCGTTCTTCACCTCGGCGTTCGAGGCGCACCCCGGCCCGGAACCCGATCCCGGGTGCCTGCTCACCAACACCGCGGTGGAGTCATTCACCGTTCCGCAGGCCACGGCCGGAGTGCGCAGGGGGCTGGAGGTGATCGAGTCCGGCTTCGCCGACGCGCTGACACGCGCCCGCGCCCAGCGGCTCCTGTCCGCGGAGCTCGACGTCGAGATGTCGGCCGCCCAGCTCCTGACGCTCTACCAAGGCCTCCTGGTCCTCGTCCGCTCCGGTACGGCCGCCGCCAAACTGCACGCCATCACAGAGGGAGCCCTGGCCTCGATCGGAGCCAGGCAAACCAAGACGTTCAAGCAATCCATGGAAGAGGAACAGCGATGAGTGACCAACAGCAGCTCTGGAACGACTACGCCGCGTGCTGGTCGGCCGACCCCGCGATGCGACTCGCGGCGCTCGGGGCGGTCGCGGTGGACGACGTCACCTACCGGGACCCTGGAACCGAGGCCGCCGGTCTGGCCGAACTGGACGCATACATGAACGGGTTCGCCGGGGCGTTCCCCGGACACCGTTTCCGCATCGACGAGGTCTTCGACCACCACAACAGGTCACTGGCCCGCTGGACCCAGATCAGCCCGGACGGCGAGACCTTCATGACTGGCGTGAGCAGCGCCGTGCACCGCGACGGCCTACTCGCCGACGTCACCGGGTTCTTCCTCCCCGCCTGAGCACGCCAGGCGGCCTCGCCGAGCGGGCCTGTCGGCCACCCAGGCCACCAGGCGCGCTCCTTGTCCCACGGGCGGGTTGATTCCGGTTCAGCACGACTTGTATGTCGCTGCGGGGTGCGCAGAACCAGCGAACCCCGGCAGCATGACCAATGCTGCGCCGCCCCCTCTCGCCCGGTGCCACTGCCACGGGCACAATCCCGCCCTGCGGCTTCGATGCCCGTGCCAGGCGGCGCCCCCCGACTTCAGGGCCGGCTGAAGGGCAGCCGCGTTGGCGCGAGCCTCGAATAGCGCGGCCCCAGCGTCGCGCTTTACCGAGCAGGTCCACAGACTGCCCGACGGTCCGGAATTTCATGGGGTCATGATCACTCGCACCAAAGCAGCTCCCAAAGCGCGGGTGTCCAGCTTTGCGGCATCGCACACAGCTTTTGCGGTCAGGTGGGCTCTACTACTTCCACACTGGGGTCGCAGTTGGGCGTGCAGCTTTGCGGGCACGGCTCACAACTCTGCGGACACGGCTCCACCACTTCCACGC
>NZ_JBHWVJ010000073.1:11560-39552 GCF_042736725.1 Streptomyces sp. NPDC060028
CTAGGGTCGCAGTTGGGCGTACAGCTTTGCGGGCACGGCTCACAACTCTGCGGACACGGCTCCACCACTTCCACGCTAGGGTCGCAGTTGGGCGTACAGCTTTGCGGGCACGGCTCACAACTCTGCGGACAGGCGGGATCCTTTTCACCTTCGTCCGGAGACTCGGTCTCATCACCCTTATGCGGCTCGCCCTCGGCAGCGTGACCATCCGTGGTCCGTCCCGCCGCGCGCTTGGGGAGCCACACCGTTTCATGGATCGTCGCGCGGATCTCCCTCAGCGCAACACCGTGCACGATGCTAGCCAACGTGGTGTCAAGGATGTTGCCGACGGACCACTGCCGTGCCATCACACACGGAAATACCTCACCATCAGGAGCGACACAAAGCCGCCCGGACCAACAGTGGCCACACAACTCCGACATCTGTGGTGGCCGCGACCCCAGGTCCTCTCCACGCCCGAAGGCACGCACGTACGACGATCGGACGTGCCGCACGCCGAGGTCGGTGAGAAAACGCTTCGTGTTTTCGATGTCCGACGGAACCTGATCAATTTGGATCACCGCAGCCCGGGTCACGATGTCATTATCGACGAGGCGTTTGAGATTTCCAATGGTTCGAGCGTGACTCGCCCTGTTCCTGGTTACAGCCTCATGCACATCGGGCTTGTCAGAATACACCGATGTTGCGAAGTGAATTTTGGCGCTGCGGGCGAACTGTACTGTCTTCTCGTCGAGATGGGTGAGGTTGGTGAACACCTCGACGAACTCGAATCCGATTTCCTTGGATGCCTCAAGCAAGCGCTGGAAGTCGGGGTTGAGCGTGGGCTCGCCACCGATGAACTGCATCTTACGGCAGCCCAGATCGTACGCTTGAGTCATTACTGACAGGTAGTCGGCCGCGGTCAGTCGATCAATGTCTCCGGTCTGCGGGCCAGACTCCGTATAGCAGTGAACGCACTGTAGGTTGCAGCGGTTCGTCAACTCCAGCCACAAGAAATCCAAACCCGCACCCACCGGCGGGTTGCGTTCACTCCGAGTGGCCGCCTGGGAAGGCATTTCGGTCTCCATGGCACGCTGCCTTCCCTAGAATGTTTCGCCCTGTCGGCACCAGTCTTCCATCCGTACAGCGAAAAGGGCCGGAAGAACACTCCGGGTTGAGGCCGCCCCTGCGCCAGAGCCTGGCCGTCGCCCGCGACCGCTGCCTCAGCCTGGACTGTCTCCGTAGATCCCTGGGCCTACGTCGACGACTACGTGTTGGAGCCCTTTCTGGCCGCCTCCCCCGGAGAGGAGGGAGGTGTCTGGAGACGGCATCCGATGCCCTGACTCGCACAGTTTCGGGAGGGTGGCCGCCTTGCTCGAACAGGTCCATGAGGTAAAGCTCGCGACTCAGGCCACCCGTATTCCGTCTGATTGTCCGTCAACCCTGTTATTCCTGATGAAAGGTCATTCTGCTGGTCCTGTACCGCGGTTGCCTGCGCAGGCGTAGCGTGGTCTGAATGAACGATGCCGTCGAGGCGCGGGGCCCGAAGCTGCCTCCGTCGTATCCGCCGAAGTCGCCGCCGCCGCAGAAGAAGCCGGTGGAGGCTCCGCGGCCGCAGCCCGCGACGAAGCCCAAGGGCGTGGTCGGGCAGGGGCGGGTGCGGATGGCGGTCCGCAACCGGCGCACGGCAGCTCTGACGCACCGCTCCGATCAGTGGGCCGCGAAGAAGGCCGTCGACCAGGCGCTGTCGATCGTGCGCGGCTGGGGATACGCGCGCCTGGAGGCCGCGGACCTCGAGGAGGTCGTGCGCCGGTTGGTCGGTGTGGCTGTCGCCGACGGAGGCCGGCGTGTCAGCGTTCACCTTGCCGACCAGGAGCAGCGGGTCCTGGTGATGGTCCTCAGCCATCACGCCGCCGACGGGTCCGGCGACGAAGTCCTCCTCGGTGAACTCACGGCCGTACGCACCGTCGTCAGCTGCGGCGCCGATACCGGAGAAGACGGCCGACGCCTTTGGGCTCTCCTCGATACCGACCCCACACCCCAGCACGCTCCGCGGACTGGCTAACCCCCAGCGGCGCCCGAGCGCTCGGCCCTGGACGGCCGGCCGGCGCGCTAACTCTCCCTCGCCTGAAGGTGGGGCAGGCAGGCTCTACCCGGGAGGGCCAGGGTTCGCGCCGCAGCGACGGCGGCGCGAACCGCGTGCGAGTGCCGGTGGATCCTCATGGGAACTTAGGACGCATCGCTGATTTCCCACCTTTCCCGGGCCGGCTTGCCCAGCCGAGACCGACGCGGAACCGGGACCGCAGGAAGATTCGCGAGGCCCCTTCTGCTGCGGCTACCCACTGCTGTCGAGCGGGTGGAGAGGATCTCGGCTGCCTGGACGAGACGGTGCTCCTGGGCACGTGGCAGGGAAAGGGCCAGGCAGCAGCTGGCTTTACCCTGCAGCCCGAAGGGAACCGCGACGCACAGTTCGCGTGTGGAGTACTCCAAGAGGTCGAACTGTGCGGAGAGCGGTCCCGAGCCGTCCAGTGCCTTTAACAGCCTCTTGGGGTCGGTGATGGTCCGGGAAGTCAGGCGCGCGGGCCGGTGTCGGGACAGGTGGTCCATGCGCTGGGCGAAGGTGAGCTGGGAAAGCAGGGCCTTGCCGACGGCGCTGGCGTGGGCGGCGGCTTTGAAGTCGACCCATTCGTCGACCTTGGGTGTGGTCGGTCCGAACGAGCAGGCGGAGACGTTGACCTCGCCGTCGGCTTCGGCATTGGAGTGGTCGCCGCGATCATGGGCGTCGCGTCGCTGGCGGTGAGCTGCTGATCCCGACGATCGTGCTGCTGTTCGGCGAGGGCATCAAGACCGCCGGAAGCCTCTCGCTGCTGGTCTCCCTTCCGACCATGCTGGCGGCTTTCGCCCGCTACAGCCGCGACGGAAGCTTCGCCGTCCTCGGCGCCGGCCTCCGCCTGCCGAGCGAGTCGACGCGGCAGCTCAGACGATTGTCCGGAGCTGCGGCCATCTCGCCGCGGACAATACGAGACGCCGCAGAACCAGAGACGACAGGTATCAGCCGCCCTGGTTCCCGCCGCTGAACAGCGAGGTCCGTCCTCATCTTTCCAGGGCGTTCTCGACCCCCCGCTGGCTGGGCAGATGCGCCCCGCCCCCGTCGAACAGCGCCTTGGGCGCCTGGTACGCCCTGCTACACGGATGGTGAGCGAACCGGCTCCGCGCACCCGGTGTGCGGGCGCGCGGGTGCGCTCCGGCCAGTGCGCCGGTGCGGTCAGCGGTACGGAGTCCGGCCAGGTACGGGCACGGCTCGATCCGCGCCCACAACGCGCCAGGGATCTCAACGAAACTGCCTAGGCGTTCCGGCCCAGGCACGGGCCGGAGGAGGGCCTTCCGGTCTCGGTGGGAGAAGTCGGGTGGTCCCCACCGAGCCGGAGAGCCCTCTACGCCTCAGGCGTGTAGGCGTATGCGTGCGCTCGCTGTCAGCAGGGCTTCACATAGCCGACCCAGTCCCAGGGCGCGTTCGGGTCACCGACGGGGCCGCCGGGGGAGGTCCAGCCGAGGTTGCCGTCGTGGCCGTAGAACTTCACGTGGTAGTTGGAGGGCTGGTTGTTGTACCAGGAGCCGGTGCCGGTGTACCCGGTGGCGACCTTGTAGCAGTCGTACAGCCCCCACATCTTGCCTTCGTAGTTGGGCTGGGGGTACAGGCACACCCAGCCCCGCGCGCAGGGCTCGGCGAACGCCCCCGTGGCACCCTGGGCGTTCAGGTCCCGGGCGCGCTTCTCGCCGGGCAGGGGCAGGATCAGGACGCCCTTGCCGTCGAGGTCGATCTTGTTCGCGGCCACCTGCCGGCCGCCCGTGGTGGCCAGTTCGGTGTCGATCTGGCGCTGGAGTTCCGCCGCCCGGCCGTCGTCCAGACCCGCGGCCCGGGCCTGTGCCGAGAAGTCGGCGTGTGCGCGGTCGCTCGTGGCGGAGGCGGAAGCTGCGGAGCGGATGCTCGCGTCTGCCGGGCCCGCGAGGGCCACTGCGCCGAGGAGCGCCATACCCACCGCCGTCAGGCGTGTGCGAAACGAGGACACGAAGTCTCCCATCGTCGTCGGGGCGAGCAGGTCCGGTCCACGCGGTGGATCCCGTACGGACCGGGCCGGCTCGGGAGGCGGCGCCCAGTCGGCACCGCTCCCACCACGAAGACTCGCGCCGGGCTCGGTTGGCCGCCCGGACCTGATGGCGTTCGCGCAGTTCGCAGGCGGTGCGGTCGGCGGACAACGCGGTTGTCCGCCGGACAACGCGCTCAGCCTGACGCGGCGATGGAGCCGGCCGAGAGGCCCAGCGATGTCCATTGCGTACCGCTGCCCGTCCAGCGGGAGACCTCGAGCCGACTGTCGACGCGGTAGACGGAGTCGGAGCCCACGGCGAGGCTGACGCCCGCGGTACCGATGGGGCTCCACGAACCCGGCGCCCCGTCGTACTTGAGGATCTGCCCGGTGGCGGCGTCGACGGCGAAGAGCCCGGCGCCGCCCGCATACAGGTTCCGGGCCGGGCCGCCGATCGGGCGCCAGTTGCTGCCCTTGGCGTTGGCCTGCCAGATCTCCTTGCCGTCAACGGAGATCCGGGCGACGTAGTCGGGGCCGACGGCGAAGTCGGCGCCGGGTCCGCCCGCCTCCAGCCATGTGAAGCCGTACCCGGCGTAGCGGAACAGGCCGCCCGTGTCCGGGTTGGTCGCGAAGAGCCCGGCGCCGCCCGCGTACAGCCGGGTGGCCGCGCCGCCGATGGGGACCCACTCCGCTCCCAGGCCGGTCCACCGCATCACCGCGTTCCGCTGCTCGGTGATCGCGTAGAGGCTCTCGCCCGCCACGACAAACTGCTCGCCCGGGGCTCCGATCTGGGACCAGGAGCTGGAAGCCTCATCGTGCTTGAAGATGCGGCCGTCACCGGGGCTGGTGGTGAAGACCCCGGCGGACCCGGCGTAGACCTGGTCGGCCGCGGGGCCGATCACCTTCCAGGCGCCGTCGCGGGCGGTCCACCGCAGGACGCTGCGGTGGTCCGGCGAGACGGCGTAGGCACTGCCCGGGGACTGCTGCGCGGGCGGGGGCGCAGGGGCGGTGGGACCCGGGGTGGGACCCGCCGTGGAGGGCGAAGGCTGCGGCGCCGAGAAGGGCGGCCCCGACGGTACGGGCGAGGCGGTGCCGCTCGGTGTCGGGGACGGCGTGGGTGACGCGGACGGCGTCGGGGCAGCGCGCGGGGCTACGGGGCGGGAGTGGGTCCGCGCCTGCGTCGCGCCGTTCACGGGCACCGTGCGCTGCCGTCCGACGAGGACCCCGGCGAGGGCCGCCGCGACGACGGCGAGGACGGTGCAGGCCGCCAGCGCCGCGAGCAGGGACCTGCCGGTCCGCAGGCGCTGCGGCGGCACGGGGACGGGGAGCGGGGCCCTGGCCGGGACCGCGGGAAGCCTGTCGAGCCGTTCGAGAACGACCGCCTGGACGGTACCGGAGGGCTCCCGGCCGGCCCGCGTGCGTTCCCAGAGCCAGTGCGCGTCCTCGCGTTGCTGCTCCACCAGGCTGTGCAGCCGGGCCAGTTCGACGGACAGGGCCCGGTCCGCCGTGGCCGCGGGCAGGGCGTCGCCCCCGCCGTCAACCCGTGGCGGCTGGTCCGGAGCCGCCAAGGCCGGGAGCCGGAGGTCCCGACGGGCGGCATCGCCCTGGGAGCGGGCCTCGGCGACCGCCTGCCGTACGGCTTTCCGGGCCTCCCGGGCAGCGATCAGCTGGTCGAGCGCCTGGTCCGGCCGGAACCGCAGGGGCCCGGAGGCCGCAGCGGCGGAGTCCTTACGGGCGGGCTCCGCACCGTCGTCCTCCGGCCGGTCCGGCGGGTCCGGACGGTCCGGCGGGGCGACTTTGGCTTGTTCCTGGAGCATCGTCATCAGCACCAGCAGCCCCTCCACGAGTTGCCCTGACGCTGCGAGGTCGTTCTGCGCCCGGCGGAGCGCGTCCTCGAGCCCGCGCGGCACCGTGGCCGCCGCCTCCGCCTCGGCCTGCGCCGTGAGCGCCTGACCGTGCAGCCACCGGGCCCGGGCCAGGAGCTCTCTCCTGCGGCGGGGATCACGGACGCGGTCCTCGACCACGATGCCGAGGCGCCCGAGCGGGATCACCCGGGCGCCGGACCGGTATTCGCTCCAGGCCGTTCTGCCGGCCCCGAAGCGCTGGGCGAGTTCCCTCACCGTCATGCCCCGTGTCACGTCCCGCAGCAGCCCGGCCAACTCGTTGGCCGCCTGCGAACGACCCCTCGGAGCCCCCTGTGGACGTCCTGTCTTCGCCATGTCTGTTCGCCCCCCATGCTCTCGGCGGGCACAGGCAACAGGACGAGATCGACCATGTCCATCACAAGGCTCCGCCTTGTCTGGTTTCCTCCCGCGTCCGCCGCTCGCCGTGCCGCGCGCGCACCGGCCGACCGGGCGGGGGGAGGGCCCTCCGGGCGTGCGGGCGGTTCGGCCGAGGGCGGCCGCGTAGAGGGTCTGGGGCCGGTACATCGCCTCGGGCGCGGCCGTGCACTCCCGAGGCGCGCTTGCGGCTTAGCGGTTCCAGCTGCCGCGACCTGTCAGTGGAGTCGGCGGGGCAGCCAGTCGGCGAGTTCGTCCGCGCTGATTCCGAGCTGTTCGGCGATTGCCCCGTAGCGGATGTTCTGGGCGTCGGTGACGGGGATGTCGTACGTGGAGAGGATCTGGAGGAGGATACGGAAGCCCAGGTCCGGGTCGACGGTGGTGACCACGTCCTCCAGTGCCCGCGCCCCGCCCCGCTTCTCGATCGCGTCGGCGCGTGCGGCCTCGCGGACCTCCCGCAGCACGGTTTCCGTCAGGTCCGTCCGGGCGGGGGACACGACGGGCCGGTAGACGGGGTCGACCTCCGTCAGGTGCTTCCGGCACACCTGGGCAACCTGCTCCAACCAGGCCCGCCCGTCGGCGTCGAACTCGTCCTCGCCGGTGTACCACGACCGCGCCGCGGCGGCTCGCCACACAGCGGTGACGTCCGCGCCGGACAGCGCCGACGCGAGCAGCCGCTGCGCGTCCTCAAGCAGGACCGCCGCCTGCGTGCCGGGCGTTTGCCCGACGTCGGCGCGGACGGCGCTCTCCGTGTTCTCCCGCACGGTGCCCCTGAGCTGCCAGTCCGAACCGTTGAGCACGGCCGCCAGGTGCGGCAGGCCGAACTGTCCGGACCCCAGGTCGCGCCGGCCCGGGTCGATCGGAGGCCACCGCACATGCAGCTCCTCGTGGACGACGACCCCGGGGTAGGCCAGCAGATCGCCGATCGCCACCAGCCGGTCGTACTGGTCCTTGGCGACCGGGACGGAGTACGCCTTCGCCGCCCGCAGGAAGAGCCGGAATCCGAGATCGGCGTCCGCCTCGTGCACGACCCGCAACAGCGCCGGGACGATTCCCGGCACGGCGACGGAGCTTTCGAGCCCGGCAGCGGCCGCCTCGATCTCCGCCGAGACGGTCGTCCGCAGCTCCCCTTCCGGCACCGTCGGCCGCACCGCGTCGAGGGACGCCACCTCGTAAGGGTTCCGCTCGGACGTGCGCGGAGGGCACACTTCCGCGACGCGGCGCAGCCACGCCCGCGGCTCCGTGCCCTCCTCGGCCGGGTCGAAGCAGCGTCGTACGGCCGCCAGCCACACCGCGCCGAGCACCTCGTCCGGCAAGGGGGAGTCCAGCAGCAGCCGTACGTCCCGGCCGAGCTGGTCGTCCTCGTCCTCGGCCGCCGCGCTGGCGAGGGCGAGCACCGTCGGCCCGTCGAGCCGCAGCGTTGCACGGGCGCACAGCCTGTCGGCCAGGCCGCTGAGCCCGAAGTCGGCCGGGGGGTGGTCGTAGTAGTAGACCTCGCGCGAGCGCGCCATGATCAACCTCCTGTGCGGAACGGGCACCCCTCGGCGTGAGGGGTGCCCGTTCCATGGTTACCGCGTTACGGCGTTACGCCGTTACCGCGTTACGGCTACTTCGGCAGCGGGAAGGACGTGAAGGCGACGTACTTGCCCGCGTGCTGACCCTCGCCCTTCACCTTCGGCGCGTACCTCAGCACGACCCTGACACTGTTGCTCGCGGCTTCTCCGGCGCGCTCACCGCGCGCCTCACAAACCACCGCGCGGGGCGTTGGCGGCGCACGCGGACGGCCACGGCGCCGGGCGCTTCCACGGTGTGGGCGGCAGGGATGGCGCGGCCGGCGAGGATGACGCCGGACCCCACCCGGCAGTGCGGCCCCAGGGCAGCGCCGCCCGTCGATGGCCTCCCCCGCCGGGGGCCCGGTCCGTGGCACATCGCCCTTCCGCCGATCCGGCTCTCCAAAGCGCGGGTCCAGCCCCGGCGTCGACGAGGGCGCCCGACAACGCAGGCGTACCGGCGGGGCCAGGACGCCGGCCAGGACCGCAGCCGCGGGGTGCCGCTCGTCGTGTCGTACGGGCTCGGACGACGAGGCGCCGGTCTGTGCAACCGAAGGGCGGCACGAGGACGGAGTACAGAACGAGGCTGTCCCACATGTGCAGAGGGTGATTCTTGCGGTGTCGGCGGGAAGACAGTGCGTAACCTATGGAGGCTGACATGGCTCATGATCGAATCGGTCTGGCCGAGGTGCTGGCGGCCGCGGAGGCCGCCGCGCCGGTGGACTCCCTCGATGTCGTGGCACGCAATCTGCGCGACCGGTTCCACGCGCGATACGTGTCGTTCCTGTTCGTCGACGTCGTCGGCCGGCGTCTGCTGCGGGTCCACGACACGGCCGCGACCGGTCCGGAAGAGCGCGCCGAACAGGTCCCGCTCTCAGGGAGCGGCGTCTACGACGAGGTCCTGCGCAGCCAGAGGCTGGTGCAGGCACCAGCTGCCGAGGGCGGCCTGGGGCAGCGGGTCCTCGCCCCGGTCACCAACCGCGGCGACACGATCGGCGTCCTGGAGCTGTTCCTCACCGAGGCCACCCCGGACGTTCTGGCGCAGGTGGAGCAGGCTGCGCACGCGCTGGCGTACATCATCGTCACCGACCGGCGTTTCACCGACCTCTACCACTGGGGCAACCGCACCACCACCGTCAGCGTCGCCGCCGAGATCCAGCGCCAGCTCCTTCCCTCGGCCGCCTCCTGCGAGGCCCCCGAGTTCACGCTCGCCGGAGCCCTGGTTCCGGCCGCCACCATCGCGGGCGACACCTACGACTACAGCCTCGACAACAACACCTTGCACCTGTCCGTCACCGACGCCATGGGCCACGACGTCCAGGCCTCCCTCATGGCCACCCTCCTGGTCAACGCCTCCCAGCGGCGCCCGCCGCGCAGGATGCGACCTCGCCGAGCAGGCGCGCCAGGCTCATCAAGCTCTCCTCGACCACGGGCCCCGGACCTTTGTCACCGGCCAGCTCCTGCGCATCGCCCTCGACGGAAGCGGCGCCCAGCTCGTCAACGCCGGCCACCCCCGGCCGCTGCGGCTGCGGCTGCGCGACGGGGCGGTCGACGAACTGCGCCTGACCGTGAACCTGCCCTTCGGCGTCGCCCACCACCAGGGTCTCTACCAGGTCCAGGACCTCGACCTGCAACCTGGTGACCGCCTTCTCCTCCACACCGACGGCATGCAAGAACGCGAAGCAGAAGCAGTCGACCTGCCCGCTCTTCTCCGCAAGACCGCCACCGAGCATCCCCGCGAAGTCGTGCGCACCCTGGTCGGCGCGGTCAGCGACGCCTACGACGGCCGGCCCCCGCGCGATGACGCCACCGTCTTGTGCCTGGACTGGCACGGCCCCCACACCTGGACGCGCCACACCGAACCCTGAGGACGTGGAAAAACGCCGCGGTGGCAGGCGCGGTCTCCCAACGACCGAACCGTCCGACTCAGCCGGCCCCGGCACCGAAGGCGCGTTCGAGGCCCGAGTCGAAAAAACCCGGGACCTGCCGGACCACTTTGCCGACTGCGCAGGCGCCTTCGGCGACGCTACCGTTGCCGCTGCGATGCTCGACCGGCTGCTCCACCGCGCTGGCGTGGTCGGCAGCGATGGCCCGCCCTACCGCCCGCGCCCGCGCTCGCACCAGTCCCACTCCGACAACCTCCGCAAAGGGGTGACCGGACGTGCTGGTTGAGTTCCGGGAGTGCCCCATCTGCTGGACGTCATTCCAGGTCAACGCCAGCGCCGCCAGACCCGACGCCACGCGCGCCCACGGCCGTCCGAAACTGCCCGCACTGCGACAAGCCCGTCACCATCGTCGCCCTGCTGGCCACCCCCGAGGCCGCACGACCCCACCATCCCGGCAGCAAGCCGGGACGTGATCCCATGCGCAGAAACTGACACCGGCCCAGGGGAATCGGCACGACTCGATCAGCCGCCGTTCACTACTGTCACATAGGAAAGGATGTGGACATGGCACTGGTCAAAAAGGGATCGCGGCTCATCACCGTGGACGGCACCACCTACCGGTGGCGACTCCGCGGACGGCCGGCCTACGACCGAGGACTGGTCCGGTCACCCCTTACCTAGGCGGTCGAGCACGCCCGGACTCCCAGCACCACACTGGTGATCACCACCAACCAGCCGCACCCGAGCAACTGGGCCGGAATACAAGGCAGCCCGATCCTGCCCGCCCAGGTGGCTGACAACGGCTGAATGAGGATTCGGGCTCTCAGCACGTGGAACGAGGCTCGGCCGTACATCTGCTGCTTGATCGTCTTGACCCGGGTTGACGTGGCCTTCTACGACCCCGGAGCTGTATTGCAAGGTCAGGCGCGCGGTGACGGCATCAATGTCGAACTTACTGAACCGGGCGACCCGCGGATCGGCTGAGGTGCGTCACGCTCCACTTCTCTGATCCAGTCGGGCAGCAAATGGCCTGTGCGTTCGCGGACCGGGGCGGCGTACCGCTGCGCGACCTCGCGGGCACGTGCGACGTCCGGGCAGGCCAGACAGGCCTCGCCGTCTCTACTCAACGCCTCACCGCGACGCATGATCCAGGACGTGATCTCGCGGGGGCTTGGAATCGGTGCCGGCGCGGGAACGGCAGGGCCGGCTCAAAGAGTCGCCACGTATCTGCGGACTGTCTGAACCGTCCCACCGAATGCACGCTGACGAACCTCGCCGAGGAGCCGGCTGGCGTCGGTGAGCCATTGAGGAACACGCCAGGACCCGCGGAGCCCGGGCCGGCGCCACCGGCGCCGACAGCAGACGGATGAGCGATGTCCGTCGGCCGGACAATGCCAGCCGTCGACAGAGGCGTTCCCCCGGGCTACCCCCAGCTCCAGGGCCACGAAACGGACAAGGTCACGCATGGCCACCGACGACTGACTGTGTGACCTCGTGAAACCTTGGACCTGCTCAACGAAGGTCCGTCGACGGCACATCGGCACGTCACGCAGGAACCGCCTCACTTGAAGTCGGACGAGCACCCAACCGCCCCCACAAACAGGGTGCGGCCGGCCAGGTACAACCTCTCGATCCTCAGCTCGGTCCCCGGAAACAGGACGTCCGACAGCTCACACGGCCCCATAGAGAAGATGTGCCGCGACCAACCGATCCGGCCTGCCAGCCCCTACGGTCGCGATCCGTAGGGGCGCTGGACGCCGTGAGCCTCCAACGCACTCTCGTAACGGGCCAGCAGTTCGTCGAAGTTGGCCAGGAGGAGGGTGGCAGCCTCGTGGGCATCATCGACGTGGCCCTGAGCGCAGGCCTCCACGATTTCAGCAACGTCGCCACGGATGATCGACAGCGAGTCACCCTGGATCAGCACCCCCGGGAAGTGACGTGGGGGCAGACGGACAACCGCATCGTTGCCTGGAACCGTGAACAGCTCAGCCGCAATGAGTTCCATCGGGCCATCCAACAGCAGGCGCCGCACCACATTGAGCCGTAGTCATCACGGAAGAGCGGTGACAGCCAAAATTCGAGATCTTCATCAACGGAAATCGGTACTCGCCGCGGATACAGCCTGGGAAGCTGTGGGGGTGACTGAGACAACCCCTTACGACGCCGACCGTGCCCGATTCACCCGCCAGGCGCTGGCACGCCTGGTCCTTTGCGATCACGCCACGGACGTGGCGGAAGGCGCCGCCGGCTTGGTCGCCACCGAGAACGACCCTGACACCGGTCCCGGGGGGCGGGTCAGCCAGGCATTTCAGCTCATCGAGCTCGCGGAGCGCGCTCTGGCCTCGGCTGTGATCTACGAACGCGAGCGGGGCAGTTCCTGGGCGGAGATTGCCCAGTACCTGGAGCTCGGTCCAGGGGAAGCGGAAGAGCGTTTTGCCGCGAAACTGGACGGCTGGAACACGGCCTTCGACGTTCCCTACCGACTCGACGCCACTGGCCGCAAGCGCATACCCCAGTTGCCCACCGCGGCGTATGACCCCGCCTGGGCCTGCGACCAGCTCGACCGTTGGGCCTCCCTCCAGCGCATTGGGATCGAGGCCGTGAGCTTCGGCTTGGTCATGGCCGCGCCGGAGGAAGAGTCCCCGTCAGTCACCCCGTAGCGGCGCTCGCTGGAAAAGCGATCACTTCGTCAAACGGAACACACGCCTGAAGACAGTGACGGAGCTGTCCGATCGCCCAGCCCAGTTCAACCGAACCGGCCCGGTAGTCCCAGATCGGACACCGGGAGGCATGTGCCGCCAGCAGGTCTGACGGCTCCCCCACGCGAGGCCCTGCACGAACGGCTCGCGCACAACCTGTGGCCGCTCTCGCCCTGGCCACACAATCTGATCAGCAGGGCCGCCGCCGAGCCGTAAAGCGATGGACAGCCATCCGACGCCGAGCGACCATCTCCCCGATGAATAACGCACCCTTCACCCCCAGACGCGTCCGCTTCGTCGAGCTCAACGCAAACGCGCTGCGGGCTCTTGCCGACGGCGACCTGGCCGGCGGTAGCGCCGAGGCCGGGATCGCCCTTGACGAACACTTCGTCAGCGACCGAGCCCGCTGGATCTTCGGCTACCGCGCCAACCAGCTCGCCGAAGACCCCTCTGCCGCGGCCTGGACCACACGGGCCGCAGTGTCCGAGCCGGACGGTGTCGTCGTCGGTGACGCCGGTTTCCACGGACCACCCAACGAGATGGGCATGATCGAGGTCGGCTTCACCGTCGTGCCCGGCTGCCGCCGCCAGGGCTATGCCCGCGCCATGCTGACGGCACTGCTCGCCAGGGCCGCCGCCGAACCAGATGTCAAAACCGTGCGGGCCCGCATCAAGTCTGACAACAACGCCTCCCTGGCCACCATCGCGGGCTTCGGTTTCACACGCGTCGGCAAGCAGGGTAACGAGCACGACGGCCTTGTGACCGTCTTCGAGATCCCCGCAGACGCGATCCAGGCCACGTAGCCATACGGCCTCGTCAGCCATCATGATCGCCCCGTTCGGACCGCTACATGAGAAAGAAGAGCCGCACAGGGCTGGGTGAATCGTGAAGCCCGCAAGTCCAGGCGGACGAACTCGAATGGGCCTGTCCCGTCACACGGCCCTACGTGCCCTGCTGGGCATCCCTCCGCCCCCGGGCGGGGGTGCGCCCCGAGTGATCGGCATCGACAACTTCGCTCTGCGCCGCCGGCACCGCTATGCCGCCGTGGTAATCGGCGCCGAGACCCATGAGCGGGTCGACGTCCTGCCCGACCGCACGGCCGGCACCCTGGAGACGTGACTGCGTGCCCATCCGGGCGTCGAGGTCGTGTGCCGTGACGGATCGACGCCTACCCGGAGGCCATCCGCCGTGCCCTGCCCGACGTCGTGCAGGTCGGTGACCGGTGGCATTTGTGGCACAGCCTGTCCGAAGCCGCCCTGAGCGAGGTAAAGGCGCACAGCAACTGCTGGGCCTCCGTGCTGAACGCGGCCCTGTATGACGGGCCCCGCGCACAGACCACCCTGGAACGCTGACACCAGGTCCACGACCTGCTCGACCAGGGCGTGGGCCTCCTCGCCTTCGGGTTCACAGGCTGCCTCAACCTCCTGCACAAGTACATCAATCAAGGACGCCCGGACGCCGACCGCAGCCACATCTCCACAGGCAGGCTCGCCCGGATGCTCCTCGTCTACGCAGCCAGCTGCCCGGTTCGACAAGCTCGCGGTCCGCTGCGAGGCAACCGTTCTCGTTGCCGGGATCAACGAGTGGCTGTGACGTCCGTGTGTGCGGCATTGCGGTCGGCTATGGCGAATCGCAACTCCGGGCGTTCCCAGGTCACATTTGGCGGGGAGGCAGGGACGGTCCTCACTGGCTCGGCACCCAGGCGCCGGTAGAACTGCTCGGCCGGGGGGTGCGACACGACGCGCACTTGGGCCAGGCCTGCTCTTCTAGCCTGGTCGATCATGTGCTCCACGAGGAGACGGCCGACGCCCATACCCTGTGCCTCATCCGACACGAACGCCAGGTCCAGTTCAGCTGGCTCCAACACCAAGGCGTAGAAGCCCAGCAGCCGGTCGGTCGCGTCGACCGCCGCGAAGACCCGGTGCCGGTCGATGTAGTCAGCCGTGACCCGGTAGCCGGAGATCACCGTGGCGTACTGCCCCCGGTAGGCGCTGGACCTCTGGACCAGCGCCGTGAGGCGTTCGGCGTCCCGCTCAGTGGCACGCCTTATCTTCAGGGGCTGCATGCCCCAAAGTATAGGAGTGCAGATCCCCTTAGGCCATTACGCATCAACTCGGGGCTCCTTCCAAAACACGTCCTGGCCGCCGGGAGCACGCGGCGTGATCGACTTGGTCTGCCGCGACACACGAGGTCACAGGCGGATACGGACGACCGTGACCACCGCACGCCGAGTAGTTGCCGTCGGTGCCGTCGTCCTGGTCCTCCTCAGCTGGTACGGCAAGCTGGTCGCTGTGGGCATCGTCAGCGGAGTCTTTCTGCTCTGGTTTGCCGCAGCCCTCGCATGGGCCTACGCCGACCGGGGCCACGGTCGGCACGCACTCCAGCGCGCGTACAACGTCACCTTCGGATGGGGCAACGGGGTCTGAACAGCAAGGCCAAACCAGAGGGGCAAATTGACGCGCGACGTCAACCCGTTGGGGTTGGGTCCGCAGTACGCCGATGAGTTGACGACCGACGCTGTGTGGGAGATCGGCGACTTCCTGCTCCGTCGACTGGAGCGAGCGGCACGGGCTCACCCATCAGACAGCGAGGAGGGCATCACGGCCTCGGCACTCGCAGAGGCCGATCGGGATTCCGCTGCCCTCGATGCCCACTGAGGAGGAACTCCGGGTCCGTGCGGAGCTGCGGCTGGATCGTCTCCGGGACGATTGGAACCATCTCTGTGTCCTCGCCGGCTACTGGCGCTCTGCACCTGGCCATCAGGACTCCCGCTGGCGCAAGCTTGAGTTCCGCGACGCCGATCATGAGCGTTGGTACCACCAGCAGTTGTCCTACCGTCACCTGGAAACCCGCGCCATTCGACCGCCGCGGCAGGAATGACGCGCGGTTCCCGCCTACCTGAGCCGTTCATGACAGGCATGTCGCGTGGCCACTACGTGTACGTGGCCCAGCCCCTCGCCGACGGTGCCCGACCCGAGGACGTGGCGCCCGGGGTAACCCTGCACGGCGACGACATCGGACGCTGGCTCACCACCCCACAACGCGACTGGGGCCAGCTGAACGACGACCAGCGGCGGCGGCTCGGCGAACTTGGCGTGACGGCGGGCATACGGCCGAGCAGGACGACAGCGAAGGCGCCCGCGATACCCACGTACGGACGGGGCCGCCTTCCAGACGGGCATCCGGGCCCTCGCCCAGTACATGGAACGGGAAGAGGGCGGCATCCCGGGGCGGGCTCACGTCGAACGACTTTCGGACGGCAGCCACCACCCGACCGGGGTACGGATCGCCAACCAACCCCAACGACGCGACCGACTCGACCTGGCGCAGCTCGCCGCTCGCCAACCTCGGCTCGACGGCACAGTAGACCGGCAGCCAGTCGAAACGGTGTGGCAACGGCAGGCAACCTCCTGAGAGGATCCTCCACATGCTCAGCCCCACTGCGGAACAACTCCTCGCCGACACCAACGGACTGCGCCCTGAGCTGGCGCAGGAGATTGCCGACCACATCGATGAATGCAAACGACTGCTCGCCACGGGTACCGACATGGACACCGTCCAGCAGCACCTGAAAGACGACGACGTCGGCATCATCCACGCGATCCTGATCACGACCAGACTGCTCGGCGACCACCCCAGCAAGCTACGCGCGGCACGAGAGATCGTGGAGTGCAGCCCCGCACGAACAGGTGGCGCCTCCTGAAAGCGCCATCAGCCAGACGGGAGTTGCTCGCCGCTGTCTTCATCGCCGGCGCTGCCCCGCTCGGCCGGTTACTCGGTGCGTTCCTCTCTGAAGCTCTCTCGGCCGGTTCCGCCGGCCGGGGCGAAAACTCCCAGGTCGCCGTCTATCTCGTCTACGCCGGGGCGGCACGGGGACACGGGGACACGCAGCCGTGGACCCGGACCGCTGTCGGGCGGCCGGGCTGGCCGAGGACACCGTCTTCGCGACCAAGCCGGAGCTGGCCTGCATGATGATCGAACGGTTCCCGGACGCCGGGCGATGAGGTCTACGGCGGCAACCCGAAACTGCGGGGGCGGGGAAGGTTCCGCGCCGACGTGCTGGCCGGCAAGCTCCCGAAGCGGGCCTGGCAGAAGCTGTCCGCCGGCCCCGGCGCGAAGGGGCACCGTTACTACGACTGGGCTGCCGTCATCGACCTCACCGACCCGACGCCGGGCGACCGTCAGCTGCTGATCCGGCGCAACCGCACCACCGGCGAACTCGCCTACTACCGCCGCCATTCCACCGGGCCGGCTCCGCTGCGCACCCTCGTCAGGACGGCGGGATCCAGGTGGCAGGGGGAGGAGACAGACCGGGAAGGGGCTGGCCGGACCCGATGAACACCAGGTCCGCCGCTACCCGTCCTGGAGCCGCCGGGTCACCCTCGCCCTGCTCGCTCACGCCTTCCTCGCCGTCGTCCGCGCAGACGAGCACGCGCGGCGCGCCGGTCCGGACGACCTGGCCCCGCTGACCTGCAACGAGATCCAGCACCTGTTCTTCACCATCGCCATCCGGCCGCTGAACGACCTCGCTCACCGGATCGGCTGGTCCGAATGGCGACGCCGCCATCAGGCACGATCACAGGTCAGCCATTACCGTCCGATCTCGGCATGCCTGGCGCCCCGCCGGAGCGCACTCGATCTTGTGAGCATGAAGCCCCTGGAGCGTGCTCTCGCGTCACGGCAACGCGCGTGTGAGCCAGACCACTTCACCGTTGTCTTCCGTGGAAACGTGATCCCGCTCGAACCCGAGTTTCTCAAGGACGCGGAGCGACGGTGTGTTCCACGCACCGACGGTCGACCAGAGCCGTTTCCGCCCGGTCGCGATAGCGGCATCGAGCACCGCGCCGGCCGCCTCGGTGGCGTAGCCACGTCCGTGCGCGCGCTGGAACAGCTCATACGCGATTTCAGGCTCCTCTACGGTGGAGCGGCCGATGATGAGCCCGCAGTAGCCGATGAAGTCGCCTTCGTCACGGCGCTGGATGGGCAGCAGGGCGATCCCCGTGGTCGCCGTCGCAGTGAGCAACTCCGCGATGGACGTCCGGATGTGCTCAACCGTGGGGGTCCCCTTGCCGCGTTCGGCGAGGAGGGCACAGAACTCAGCGGCGTCCGACTCGGCCCACGGCCGCAGTATCAGCCGCTCGGTCTCAAGGTGGAACGGCATCGTCTCGTACGTAGTCATGCCCCCACTTTGCCCCAAGGATCACCACTGACTACAGCTGGAGATCCAGCCACGGCTCGGATGCTGTCGGGCACGGCTTCTCAGGTCACGCGCGTCGGAAGTCCGAGGCGTACGGGTCCGACGCCGGGAGAGGCGTGCACGAGCGGCTCGCCCTCGGGATCAGGGAGACCGGCGCTGCGGGTGAGCGCCTGCTGCGCGCGCCCGCCCCGCTCTGCCGATCGCCGAGCGCCTCATCCAGATCGGCGCCCTTGGGAAGCCCGTATGCACCCGTACTCGGATCTCCAGCCCGCTGGCACCCGCGCCGCCGACCTCAAAGCCCTCGCTACACCAGCCTGGGAAGCGCCGGGTGTCCGCCGGGTGAGCGAGGTTGGCGAAGCTCGCTGTTGGACGTTGCGGAATTGCGGAATGGAATCACCATCGGCTGCACCTCAAGCTGCCGGCTTGGTGGTTGGCAAGGGCTGCAGCAACCGGAACATCCACTCCATTACAGGGGCCGGCACGGCCGGGTGCCGGGCAGCAGCCTGCGCGGTGTCGGGATCGTGAAGCAGCCGAACGAGTACGCGCGCGGGAAGCTGCGGGTGCCCCGCGGCTGCGTGGCGCACGCGGGAGTGGGCGTCGTCGAGGAGACGTACCGCCGAGGCGGTGGTCAGCCGCGGATCGGCGGCGGCGCGCCGGCGCACCTCTTCGCTGGCGTCGCGGCCGAATCGCTCTACCAGTTCGGCCGTCGATTCAGGGTCGTCAAGGGCCAGTTGACGCAGGCGCGGGTTCGGATCATCTGCGTACTGGAGAAGATCGTGACGGGGGAAGTTTTGATGGCCGCGGGGGCGGTCGGGGGTGCTGAGGCTGCCGGTCCACCACAGCCAGACCCTCAAGAGCATGTCTGCTGGTGCATCGTCGCAGGACTCGGCCAGGAAGAGCTGTACGACATGGTCCTCGTCGTTTGCAAGGATCGCCACGATGTCCGGCGGCAGATGCCTGGCTCTGGCGACGCTCCTGCGTATGAGGGGGTGGGAGGAGGCCGCCAGGCGGCGCATGGCGTCGGCGCTCTCGTGCAGTGCGGTGACCCACTTGAGCGGGGAGCAGTGGCCGCGTGGATCGAAGTCGTAGTCGATGGCCGCGCGCTGTTCCTCGGTGAGGGCCGGATGGGTGGCCGCGACGGAGCGCACGTTCCCGTCGGGGTCTGCGGCGAGGAGTTCGACCACATCCGAATCCAGGCGGTGGTTGCCGGCGAGACGGCAGCGTTGGGCCGGATCGCCGTGCTGGATCAGGTGCTCGGCGAGGTCGCGCTCCAGCCGGCAGGTTTCGGCAGCTTGGTCGCCGAGTCCCTCGGAGTCGAAGACTGCCCGAGGCATGGGGTGGTCCCTGTGGTGTCGGAGGAGTGCTGCGATGCGGACCTTGCTGTCGGGGTCATTGAGGAGGGTGGCTCTCGTCCGGCCGTCGAGGTGAGGCCAGGCGTTCCGGCAGGCGGCGGCTCGCACAGTCTGGCTGGGGTCGGCGGCCAGGGTGATGGCCAGTCGCGTCGGTATGCCGGACAGGCGGGCGGTCTCTTCGCGGACCTTGTCGGAGGGGTCGGCGGTGAGCTGCTCGTATGCCGTGTCGGTGAGGGTGGCGCCGCGGTCTGCCGCGAGCATGGTGAGGATCCATCGGTGCCGGGCATCCTGTTCGCCGAGGATCAGCCGGCCCCACTGTTCAGGCGTGATGTTCGGCTGGGCCTCAGCCAGCAGTCCTCGTACCTTCCATTCCGGGTGGGTCAGGGCCGCCTCGACCACGGCTGTCGGCAAAGGGAGCCACAGAGCGTGGTGCGACAGGCCCACCAGGCTGCCCCGGACGTCCTCGGGTGTGGCCGGGTTGAGTACCAGGCCGTGTGCCCACGACTCACGCGTCCGCTCCGAAGGCAGTGGTTCCTGGAGGAGGGATTCCCATGCCCTTGTCCGCTCCGCCTCGGTCTCTTGAGCTGCGGTTTGCGCGGCCGCTTCCCGCCGCTCTCCGATTCGGTCGATGACGGTGAGTCGGAGCTCGCCGTCGGCAGGGGTCGTCGCCAGGAGGGTGTCCCCATCCATCGCGAGCGTGACGAACACGGGCTCTCCCGGTCGTTCGCCCAGCACCCCGGCGAAGTCCCACTGAGCGGTGAGTCGCACGCGTGTCCAGAGCCTGGGCATGCAGCTCGTCCAGCTGCGGACGACGTCGATCAGGAAGACGCCGTCCTCACCGATCACCCCGTGTTCGACTGCGTGCCGGTGCCATTGCGCGTTGAACTCGGCAACCACGTTCGGCCGGTCTGCACGCAGCGACACGTACGGCTCGCTCTCGCCCGCCAGGATCGGGCGCCATGCGGCCTGGGGTGGCAGCACGTCCTCGGTCCGCCAGCCCCCCACAACTTCCAGCCCGGCACGTTCCAGCAGCTCTACGAGCTTTTCTCCACCAGTCACAAGGCTTCATCCTGCACGAGTCGCTTTCTTTCGCCTTCGGCGGCGGAGCACTACGGAGCAGTCCTTGCCTGCGGATCACCTCGGCGGCGTGCTCGCCGCGGTGTGCGCCGGACAGCTCTGCCCAGAGGGTGGCCTGTCTGAGCGAGAGCCCGAGGAGCTTGCTGGAAACGGCGGCCGGCAGCTCGGGCGCGAGGAGCCTCGGCGGTTGCCTGTGGGTTCGGCGGCGAGGGCGTCCAGGGGCGGGGGCAGGGTGATGGGTTGCCGGGCGAGCCGGATGGAGGTACCGGTCTCGGAGTGCTCCAGCCGTCGGCGGGCAGGCGGCAGGTCCGGCTGACGGGCTGGCCGAAGAGCAGCACGAGGAGGCCGGCGAAGCGGACCCGCGTCGGCAGGGCGTCGCCGTGGAGGAGCCGGCGGACCGTGTACCAGAGGTGCTCTTGGGCGGGTGAAGTGCTTCGGCTGCTGTGGAGGCTGCGTCGGCAATGCAGGTTGCGCGTGTGCCCTCGGTGGATGCACCGGCGCAGGAAGTTGGTGGAGGGGCGAATCCGGTTCGGGACGGTGAACCAGCTGTCGACGTGGAGCCGGGTCACCGAAGTGAGCGAGCTGTGATGGTCGTGCAGCCATGCGGGGAGCTGGATCGCCGTGCGAACCTCCCGCCCGACGACGGTCGCCTGCCCCTGCTGATCGGCTGGCGGCCGGAGTGCCACCGACGCCATGGGCCACGACGTCCAGGCCTCGCTCATGGCCACCCTGCTGGTCAACGCCTCCCGCGGCGCCCACCGTGCCGGATGCGACCTCGCCGAACAGGCCAGCCAGGTCCACCAGGCCCTCGTCGATCACGGTAACCGCGCCTTCGCCACCGGCCAGCTCCTGCGCATCGCCCTGGACGGAAGCTGTGCCCAGCTCGTCAACGCCGGCCACCCCTGGCCCCCTCCTCCTGCGCGAGGGTGCGGTCACCGAACTGCGCCTGGCCGTGAACCTGCCCTTCGGCTACGCCGGCCTCAAGGGCCCCTACCAGGTCCAGGACCTCGACCTGCAAGCTGGTGACCGCCTCCTGCTCCACACCGACGGCATGCAAGAACGCGAAGCCGACACCGTCGACCTCCCCGTCCTCCTACGCAAAACCGCCACGGAGCACCCGCGCGAAGTCGTACGCGCCCTGGTCGCCGCGGTCAGCGACGCCTACGACGGCCGCCCGCCGAAAGACGACGCCACCGTCCTGTGCCTCGACTGGCACGGACCCCGCGGCGAAAGCCGAGTCGCGAACACCTGACGAAGGGGCAGGCAAGACCGATACGGGCGGGGCGAATAGGGTGGACACCCGCAGAGGGGGCAGGTGCCGTGCAGGCCCACGATGTGGAGGGAGAACCAGTGGATCCGCCCGTGCTCGTCCTCGACCGGCCCGTGCCACGCACCGGCCGGCCCGCGACGACAGCACGGGGCGCTACCCACGACTTCCTCCACCACGCGGCCCAGGTCAGAGCCCCCGCCCGGCCCGAATACACCGACGCGGTCGTCCTGGTCGTCACCGAACTCGTCACCAACGCGATCCGCCACACCGACGGACCCGCCGCCCTCCACCTCGAACTCCTCGACGACCACATCGAAATCCGCGTCACCGACACCAGCCCCCACCCGCCGGCCCCCCGCACCCCCCAGACCGATGGAAGCGGCGGCTACGGATGGCACCTCATCGACCGCCTCACCACATACACCCACACCGAACCCGCCCCCGACGGCGGCAAAACCGTCTGCGTCCACGCCCCCTGGTAGAACACCCGGGCGCGCGGTCTCGCCGTGCCGGCAGCGCATGGCCGGGCCTGGTCTGGCCTTTGCGGCGGGAGCATGACAGGCTCAAAGGACCAACCAGCCTGGTCTGGTGGGAGACCCCGCGCCGCCGGGAGGCCAGCCTCGGGTGGCCGGTGGAGGGTACGGGTGGTCTCGCTCGGCTGTGCACGGCCCCGTGCCGCGCGCTTGACGGCCTCCCCGCGCCAATGCCGGGAGCCGACCGTAATGGGCTCCGATCCGAAGGCGGATCAGACCATGCACCCCACCCTGACCATCGACACCACCGCGCAAAAAGGCCGGACCGTCCTGACCATCACCGGCTCCCTCGACATGGACAGCTGCCCCCACATCACCGCGGCCACCGACATCCTCGTCCTCGAAGGCCACGCTCTCGCCCTGGACTTGTCGGGCGTGACCTTCATGGACTCCAGCGGCCTCAACATGCTCCTCAACCTGCGCAACCGCACCCAAGCCGAAAACTGCGCGCTGGAACTGTCCGGCCTCCCCGACCAACCGCTGAGGGTCCTGGACATCACCGGCGCACGCGACCTGTTCATCCTCCGCCCCGCCCTCACCCCGTAACGTGCCTGCGCGAGCGGTCGCCCTTCCCCAGCAGCTCACCGCAGGCTGACCCGTCAAAATCCCGGTCCGGTCCGCCCCGAGGGCCTACTCGCTCCGGCCTGGGACGGGCCGGGTAGAGGGTCTCGCTGCACGTGCTGCACTACGTCGGACGGTCAAGGACAACGTCGACCTGGCGGTCCGCGGCGGCAAGGATGGCATGTACGTGACGTACTCGTCCGCCTCCACCGTCCCCTTCGGCCATTTGCCGTCCGACTACGCCGGCGGCTACCGGTCGGTCCAGGGCGGTGTCACCACCGATGTCCTGGGCGTCAACTACCAGCTGATGAAGTACCTCAACAGCAGCGCCGGCCGCGTCGGCATCGTCATGACGGACTTCCCTGGCTGGGGCCTGGTGAACGCGATCATCGACCACAACAACGACAACGCCGTCAAGGGTGGCGACCGGGCGATCTGGCTGGTCAACGCCGACAAGACCTACGTCAACAGCCAGTACAACCGGTGCATGGTGCGGGGCCCGGAGTTCGACAGCTCCAAGACCGGCGGCCTGGTCACCCAGCGCGCGTGCCAGTCGCCCGCGCCCAGCAGCCACCAGTGGGGAGCCGAGAAGCCGTCGTACGACGGCAAGGGCCACTACTGGATCAAGGCGAGCAACGGCAAGTGCCTGACCGTCCCCTACAACAACGGCATCCCGACCAAGCTCGCCACCACGACCGGCTCCCGGCCGGCCTACACGTTCATCAACAACTGGACGGGCCAGTGCCTGTCGATGGACCCGGAAACCGCCTCCGCCTCGGGCGGCAAGGTCACCCAGGACACCTGCCCGAAGTAGCGCCCCCCAGCACGCTTCCTGGCCGTCCCTCCTTCCCGGAGGGGCGGCCAGGCACCGAGCGACCAGCGAGGCCAACCCAGGAAGACGCGCCGAGTCCTGAAGAATCCCAGCATCAGGGACGCTTCACCGTTCGCTGATGCAGCATGGAAATCCCTACGACGCTGCACCAGCGGACAGGCGGCAGGCCCTGCCAACCCCACCATCGAGAGGACGACTCCGTTGCGCGACCTGCCTCAGCCCGTACTCAGTCCGCTGACCACCGCCTCGCTCTTCCTCGTCCTCACCGTCGATCCGGGCGGCGAGCCCGTCGTCCGGGAGCTGCTCGCCGACCTCGCGGGGCTGCAACGCTCGGTCGGTTTCGGCTATCCGGACGGGCGGCTCAGTGTCGTCGCGGGCATCGGCGCCACGGCCTGGGACCGGCTGGTGGACGGTCCGCGCCCGGCGCAGCTGCACCCGTTCCGGGAGCTGCGCGGCGCCCGCCACCACGCCCCGGCCACCCCGGGCGACCTGATCTTCCACATCCGGGCCGCCCGCCAGGACCTCTGCTTCTCCCTCGGCTCGGAGATCATGACCCGGCTGCGGGGCTCCGTCGCCGTCGCCGACGAGGTGACCGGTTTCAGCTATCTGGACCAGCGCGACCTGCTCGGCTTCGTCGACGGCACGGAGAACCCGGTCGGGCAGGAGGCCGCCGACGCCGTGCTGATCGGCATCGAGGACCCGGCCTTCGCCGGGGGCTCCTACGTGATCGTGCAGAAGTACGTGCACGACCTCGATGCCTGGAACCGGCTGCCCGTCGAGCAACAGGAGCAGATCATCGGCCGGCGCAAGTTCAGCAACACGGAGCTCAACACCCCCGGATCCCACGTCGTCCTCAACACCCTCACCGACCCGGACGGTACCGAACGGAAGATCCTCCGCGACAACATGCCCTTCGGCAGCCCCGGCCGGTCCGAGTTCGGCACCTACTTCATCGGCTACGCGCGCACGCCGGACGTCACCGAGGAGATGCTCCGGCACATGTTCCTCGGCGACGGCCCCACCAGCCACGACCGGATCCTCGACTTCTCCACGGCAGTCACCGGGACACTCTTCTTCGTGCCCCCGGCCGGCTTCCTGGACGACCTGGCCAACGAGGACGAGCTACCGACCGCAGCCCGGGGCTCGGCCGACACCGGTAACCCGTGAACGACCCTCACGCAGGCTAGTGCTGTGGGCGGAGAGTGTTCCTGAACCGCCGGGACACGGCTCGGGCCCCGCCGGAGTGATCTCCGACGGGGCCCGTCCGGTGCGCGACCGGTCAGCCTCTGTTCAACGGCTCAGTCGCTGGTGTCGTCCGGCCGGTCTTCCCGCTCCGCCGTACGGACCGCCAGCAGGGCGCTCTCCAGGGCGTCGCGCAGGAACGGCCGTGCGTCCGCGACGTCGGCCTTCTCCAGGAGCACGGAGAGGAAGTCCGCGTCCGGGTATCCGGCGGCCCCGGTTCGTGTGGCCCACGCCTGCGACCACACGCAGATCATCATCTCGTTGCAAGCCCTGGCCCGCTCCACGACGACCGCACCGGCCTCGGTGAAGGCGCCGCGGGCCGCGACGGCGAGCCGGTGACCCAGCGCCAGCAGGAACAGTTCCCTGGAATCCGATCCCAGCGCGGCCCGGACGTCCTCGCGCACGGTCACTGGTCCATGTCCCAGAAGTCCTCGTCCGTCATCTTCTTGCCTTCGGTGTAGGACTCGCGGGGGAGCGAGTCGACGTCGTACCCGCGGGACCGGAGGACCGCGACCCGGGTGTTCCCGTTCATGATGGTGCCGTCCGCCTTGACGATCAGCGGCTCCTGCCCGCCACTGCGCAGCGAGAAGACGATGTCCTCGGTGTCCTGCTTGTGCCAGAAGTCCAGCGAGCTCTTGGCGAGTGAGCTGTCCGGGTGCAGCGACTTGAGCGGCGGGCCGCAGGGCGTCGTGTTGTGGACCAGGACCGGGGTCGGCCCGGCCAGCACGTAGAAGGTGTGCAGGCCGTCGACGGTCAGATTGTAGGCGGGCTGGAGGGTCTTCCAGTGGCGCACCGCGCTGATGCGCACGCTCGTGCCGTCGTCCGTGCGCAGTTCCTCACCGACGGTGAGCTCGGCCGCGTCCTTCCACGTCTTCGCGGTCTTTGACCAGAAGGGGTGGTGGTCGGTGGCCGTGAGCAGCCCGCCGCCGGCCAGGGTGAGATCGGTGAAGTCACGGTCGTCCGGCGTGTAGATGGTCGCGGTGACACGGCGCGGACCGGCCACACCCGTCTCCGGGTCGGTGGCGAGGACCATGTCCCCGATCCTGACCTCTTCGATCGGACGGGTGGAGCCGTCGCCCCGCAGCACCCGGGTCCCGGCCGGGAAGCTGTTGGCGGCGCCGATCAGGCACTCCGTCACCTTCTTCAGACGGCGTGACTCGGCCGCGGCCTCGACGCCCTCCAGGCCCCACTTGAGGACCTTGGCGCCCTTGCCGACCGGCAGCACGCCGACGACGGCCATCGCGCAGTCACCGAAGTTGGGGTCCTCAATGCACTTCTTGATGTCGGAGATGCCAGTGAGCTCGAAGACGAGGTCCCGGATCGCGGGGTCGATCTTGGGCATCTCCAGCACCGCGTCCCCGGGTGCCATCAGGCAGTTGCGCCAGGCGAACTCCTCACGGGTCAAGTGCGGGATGCAGCGTCGCGGCTCCTTCTTCTTCGCCGTCTCCTGTTCCTTCTTACGCAGCTCCTCGGCCTTGCGACGTGCCTCGGCCTCTTCGGCCTCGCGCTTCTTCTGGACTTCGCCCCAGGCCTGGAGGGCCAGGCCGGTGGCTTCTTCGGCGCTCTTGCCCGCGGCGACGGCGTGGCTGCGGGCGAGGGTGGCGGAGTCGTTGGCCTCGACGGCCGACTGGCGGGCGTACTGGGCGGAGAACTCGGCCTGGGCGGCGGAGTCTGCCGCAGCGTCGGCGTCGGCGTCCGCCCGGGCGGCGGCGGCGCGCGCGGTGCTGGCGGACTTGGCGGCCTGGTTGGCGCTGGTCTGCGCGGCGTTGGCGGAGTTGGTGGCGTCGGTGGCGTACTTACCGGCCGCCTCAGCGGACTTCTTCGCCTCGTTGTAGGCGTTGTCGGCCTCGGCCGCGGCCTGGTTGGCCTTCGCGGCGGCTTCTGCGGCCTTCCAACGGTTCTGCTGGGCCTTCGCGGCGATCACGGAGGCCTCGGCGATCAGCCGGTCGACCTGGTTCACGTGGTGCGCGGCGAGCTGGTCCTTGCGGTCGGCCATGTACTGGCCGACCGCGACGAACTCGTGCAGCTGGTCGGCGGGACCGGCGAGCGCGATCTTCGCCGCGGCCTTCACCTCCGGGCCGCCGGCCGTGACCAGCTTGGAGGCGATGACCTCCTCGTCGGTTCGGCGTGCCGTGTACTGGCCGACGTTGACGAACGAGCTCATCGCCTGGCCGGTTCCCTTGGCGAGGGCCGCCCTCGAGGCGTCCTTCACGCTCGGGCCGCCGGTGTTGTTGATCTGCGAGACTCGCACCGCCAGGTCATCAGTACCAGTGACGTACTGACCGCTGGCGTAGAAGTCCGCGACCTGCTGGTCACTGCCCTTCAGCGCGTTCGCCGCGGCGGTACGCACGCCCGGGTAGGGGCTCTGGGTGCTGAGCTGGTAGACCCGCTCGTGGACCTCGTGGCCACCAGCCCGGTTCCAGCCGCCGCGCAGGTACTCCACCACGGCGGCGTCGCTGCCGGCGAGGGCGCGTCCCGCCTCTTCCTGGCTCCAGGGACCCCGGAGCTTGAGGGCCTTGAGCGCGAGGGCCCGGCCCTTGGCGGCGGTCGCCTTCACGTCGACGTCGGGCTTGTCCGCTTCGGCCTTGAGGGCCGTCGCGGTGGTGTTGAGCGCGAGGATGTCGAGCTGCTCGGCGGCGGCCTTCGCCACGTACTCCTCAGCCTGGGCCTTGCGGGACTTGGCGCGCTCGATGGCGGCCTCGGTGCGGGTGGCCAGGTCGGCCGCCTCCGCGTCCCTGGCGATGGCGAAGACCTTCTTGGCCGTCTCCACGGCCGCGCCGGCCGCGTCCGCCGCGGTCTTCGCCGCGGCCGCGTGCTTGTTGGCCTGCGCTGCGGCTGCCGCCGACTCTCCGGCGTGCTTGGCTGCTTCTTCAGCGGCGGCCGCGGCGTTGTCTGCGTGCGTGGCGGCCGAGCGGGCGGCGTCGCGGGCCTCACCGGCGGCTGCCGCGGAGCGGGCCGCGAGCGCGGTGGCGCTGTCGGCGGCGCGGTTGGCGGCGTTGGCGTGGCGGCGGGCATCGGCGGCGGCGTTGCGCGCCTCGGCCGAGTGGTTGCCCGCCGCGTCGGCGTAGTCGTTGGCCTGCTCGGCGGCCGAAGCCGCCGCGTCCGCGTTGGCTCCCGCGCTGCGGGAGGCGGCGGCGGCGTCACCGGCGGCGGAGGAGGCGATGCGGGCCTGGTCGGCAGCGGCGGCCGAGTCACGGGCCAGCGCGGCGGCGGCGCGGGCGGTGGCCGCCGCGTTGCGCGCGTCAGCGGCCTTGCCCGCGTCCCCGCCCGCGGCGATCGCCGCGTTGTAGGCCTCGTTGGCGGCGTTGGCCGCCGCCGCTGCGGCGCTGGCGGTCTGCGCGGCGGCACTCGCCGCGATCCGCGCGGCACGGTTGGCGGCGTTGGCCGAACCAATCGCCTGCTGGGCGGCGGAGGCGGCGGCGCGGGCCGCGGCGGCGGCCTGCGTCGCCT
>NZ_JBHWVJ010000074.1:0-38040 GCF_042736725.1 Streptomyces sp. NPDC060028
GTGATCATCACCGCCTGAGGCGAGGTCCGACAGCGAGTTCTAAAACACGGCCTAGGGCCCGTTCTCCCCCGATGCGAACGCCACCCGCAACTCCTCTTTCAGCGATCGCTGAAAGGCCGTCACCAGGGCCTGCACGACCATCGGTTGCATGTGCGCCGACAGCGTCTTCATCGACTCCACCCGCTCCGGATCGCTCTCGCCCTGCGTGAACGGCCCCCACACCTCGTCCCGGAACAGCGCGGTCAGCTCGTGCGCCGCCGTCCGGGCGTGCTCCAGCAGCACCTCGCGCGCGGCCAGGATCGTCTCGTGCGCGATCGGTACGTCGAGCAGCGCGACCCCCAGCCGCAGCAGCCCCACGTCCACGCGGAAGCCGTCGCTCGACGCGGAGAGCACGTTCATCGCGGTCAGCCGCCGCAGATCGGTGTCCGTCAGCGGCCGCCCGGCCCGCTTCTCCAGGTCCTCGCGCGAGGACTCCAGCGCCGCGTCCGGAGCCCAAGTGGCCACCAGCGCCCGGTGGATCGCCAGATCGTGCGCACTCAGATCGTCCGGCAGGGCGTCGAGGTAGCGCTGACAAGCCGACAGGGTCATCCCCTGGTGCTGCAACTCCTCGATCAGCGCCAGCCGGGACAGGTGCTCCGGCCCGTAGTGCCCCACCCGGCGGGGTCCGATCACGGGAGGGGGCAAAAGCCCGCGGGTGCTGTAGAACCGTACGGTGCGGACGGTCACACCCGCCCTGGCCGCCAGCTCATCGACGGTGAGCATCGGCTCGGGTGCCTGGTCGGTCATCGTCTGCGCCTCGCTCTCTGCTCCACAGCTTGGGTTCAACAGTATTGCTGTCGCACCAACGATGTGAAACGGCCAGGAGCTGCCCATGACCACGAACCTGCGACTGCCCGGACGACCCGAAGACCTCACCCTCCCCGCCCTGCTCGCCCGAAACGCCGCCGAGCACGGCGATCTCCCCGCCCTCTCGTGGCGCGAGGGCCCCGGCTGGTCGACCCTGACCTGGGCCGAGGTGCGCCGCAAGGTCGCCGTCCTTGCCTCCGGATACACCGCCCTCGGCATCGGGCGCGGCGAGCACGTCCTGCTGATGATGGGCAACCGCCCCGAGCACTGGCTGACCGACCTGGCCCTCGTCCACCTGGGCGCCGTCCCCGTCACCGTGTACGCAACCTCCGCGCCCGAGCAGATCGCGCACATCGCCCGTCACTCCCGGGCCAGGGTCGCCGTCGTCGAGGGCGCCCGCGAACTGGCCCGGTGGGAGCCGCTGCTGGCCGACGCCGGGGTCCCGCTGGAGCGGCTGGTCGTCGCCGAGGCCGCGGACGCCGGCCCGCACCGCACCTACGGGTCCCTGCACGCGAGCGGCGCCCGGCTGCACAGGCCCGACGCCTTCGAGAAGGCCTGGCAGGAGACCCGCCCCGAGGACCCGCTGACCGTCGTCTACACCTCGGGCACCACCGGCGACCCGAAGGGCGTCCGGCTGACCCACCGCAACATCATGCTCCAGTCCGTCCGCCTCGACCGCGACGTGGAGCTGCCCGAGCACGCCGAGCACATCTGCTACCTGCCCTTCGCGCACATCGCCGAGCGGATCCTCGGCATCTACCTGCCGCTGCTGCGAGCCGCGCACGTGCGGCTGTGCGCCGACCCGGCCGCGGTGTCCGTGGCGGTGCGCGAGCTGCACCCGGTGCAGTTCTTCGGCGTGCCCCGGGTGTGGGAGAAGCTCGCCGCCTCGGTACGGGCGGTCCTCGCGCAGCTCCCGGCGGAGCAGCGGGAGGCCATCGAAGCCGCCAACGACCTGGCGCGCACCCGCGCGGGCCACCTTGAGCGCGGCGAGGAGGTCCCGCAAGGGCTCGAAGCCTCGTACCTCCAGGCCAAGGAGCGCGTGCTGGATCCGTTGCTGGGGCTGGCCGGGCTGGACCGGCTGCAGTGGACGGCCAGCGCCACCGCGCCGATGCCGATCGACGTGGTGCGCTTCTGGGCCGGCTGGGGGATCACGATCATGGATGCCTGGGGGCTCACCGAGACCTCGGGCGTGTGCACGGTCAACCGCCCGGACGGCTTCCGCCTGGGCTCGGTGGGCCGCCCGATCGAGGGGCTGGAGCTGCGGCTCGCCGAGGACGGGGAGATCCTGACCCGCGGCGCCACGGTCTTCGGCGGCTACCTGCTGCCCGACGGGACGGTGGAGAGCGCGGCCGACGCGGAGGGCTGGTTCCCGACCGGGGACGTCGGCCGGCTGGACGAGGACGGGTTCCTCTGGCTGACCGACCGCAAGAAGGAACTGATCATCACCTCGAACGGCAAGAACGTCTCGCCGGCGCTGGTGGAGAACACCGTCAAGGAGCACCCGCTGATCGGCCAGGCGCTGGTCCACGGCGACGGCCGCTCCTACCTGGTCGCCCTGCTCGTCCTGGACCCCGAACTGGCCCCGGCCTGGGCGGCGGCCCGCGGCATCGAGGCCGCCTCGCTCACGGCGCTGGCCGGGCACCCGGCCGTCAGGGAGGAGATCGCCCGCGCGGTCGAGGCGGCCAACGCCCGGCTGAACCGCACCGAGCAGATCAAGAGGTACCGGCTGCTCACCGAGGAGTGGGGTCCGGAGAGCGGGGAACTCACGCCCTCGCTCAAGATCCGCCGCCGGGTGATCCGCGAGAAGTACGGGGCGCTGATCGACGGGCTCTACGACGAGCCCCGAGAGGGCGTCCGCGAAGCCCCGTGACCCGGAGCGACCGCCGGAGCGGGTCGGGTCCGGCGGTCCCTAGCGGCCGTCAGCGGGTAGTGGTCCCCCGGCTAAAAAGGCTGGTCAAGTCAGCCTCTAGTGAGACTCGACCAGCGGCGGACGGTCAGGGAGTAGCCCCGGCCGGAAGGGGGCCCGGCCGGGACTGAGGTGCGGTCAGTGCGCGATGACGAAGCCCCGCTCGGGCTGTGCCCCACGCGCCATCGCGACTCGGGCACGGACATGCGCTGTGACGTCACGGCCCTCGGCGTCGACCACGAGCCACACGCCGTCAGGATTTCCGGGGCTCACCGGAGTGACGACCCCGGGGATTCCGTGCCGCCGCATCGCGCTGTGGAGCTCGAAGGCGTCGTTCGCAGTCATGTCCTCACCCTTTCCTCGCGTGCGCCGAACCTACTCCCCTTCGCCGCCACCGCCGTGGGTGGCGCAGCCGCCGGGGTTGATCGGGCCGCAGCCGCCGGGGACCGGGGTGTGGCTACAGTTCGCCGCCACCGAGACGAGCGGCCGCTCCGGGCCGACCCACAGCTCGGCGTCGGGCGTGTATCCGGCCTGCTCGATCAGCGCCACGGTCCGGGTCAGCACGTCCGGGTCGTGGCGGGACGGATCCGGCCGCTCGGGGAAGTGGTGGACCATCCGCCCCAGACGTGCGGTCAGCGACTCGTACAGGTTCGTATGGAGGATGAGGGCATGCCACCCCTCGTCGACCTCGCGGGTCGGCGCGATGCGGACCGTGGGGAACTTGGCCGCGGCGGCCACGAACTTGAGCGCCTCGACTACGATCCGGGACGCCATGGAGATGTCCATGCCGGGGTTGTTGTCGAGGACGGTGGCCAGGACACCGGAGAACTGGGCGTCACTGAGGAGCGCGCGAGCGTTCATGGGTGCGGTGAGGGTCGGGGTGCTGCCGGTGTACGGGCCGTCGGTGGAGCAGGGCGGCGGCGGGCCAGCGGGCTTGTTGGAGCAGGCCATGTCTTCTCCTGGGTGTGCGGTCGGATGGTGCATGACCCGAACCGGACCCCGTGAAGGGTGTCGCCAGGGTTCGGGGCGGAAGGCCCGGTCGTCTGTGCGCACGCCGAGCGCGCAGACGACCGGGAGCCTTAGGGGTGGATCGTGCCGACGACGATCGCGCCGAGCACGATCAGGACACTCAGGACGTACAGGCCCTGGCGCTGCCACTCGCTCACGACGTTGACTCGATGTTGTCGACATGGGTGGTGATCTCCCGGCCGGACTCGGTCCGGATGTACGCGAGATCGACCCACCGCTCGTAGACGGTGTCGCCCGACACGTTCTCGTGGACGACGGCCATCAGCTCGCCCTGGGCGCCGGACGCGATGTCGCGGACCTGTGTGCGGAGCAGCGGGTGCGGGACGTGCTCGTAGACCTCAGGCATCGGTCGGCTCCTCGCGGGAGCCGGTGAAGTGCTCCCAGCCGACGCGGGCTCGGCCGAGCAGTTCCGCGCTGGGCTCGCCCAAAACCCGGGTGCCCCACGCTGCGGGGTATCCGTCCGGGGTGTCGATGCCGACCACGCCACGGGCGCAATCATGGCTGGTCACGGCGACCCGGCCGACTGCTGCTCCGGGAGGGCATCGACGAGCTGTCGCAAGACGCGGGCGAGCGCGCGGGCGTGGCTCCAGTCGCCGCCGGCCCCCGGACCGGTCCGCACCAGGTCGCACCACTCACGCACGGCGGCCTTGAGCGCGGGGGGCTGCTCGCCCTCCGGCACGGCATGCCGCCGGAAACCGGCCTGGAGGCCGGCGGTGAGGAGGTCTTCGACGAGGCGGGCGGCCTCGGGGGCGTCGGGGCGGTCTCCGTACGGCACGAGGGCCCTCGCAATGAGGTCCTCGGGGGCTTTGGTCACGGCATGCTCCCTACCGTCTTCAGCGGGTGGTGAGAGACACCATGGACCCACTGAAGTCCTGTTGCGAGGACTTTCAAGCGGCCTTTCGGAGTCCTCGCACAGGGCTTTCTGGTCTTGTTCTGGTGAACCATGGAAGTCAAGAGGACGTCCTGAGACAGTGGGTTAGGACACCTATCCATCACGGGAGTTGGAATGACCCGACCCACCGGCAACGCCCGGTTCAGGGCAGCCCGCCAAGCCGCTGGCTACCGGACTCAGCAGGAACTTGTGGACGCTCTCGCGTCCCAAGGGCTCCACATCGGCCTGCGGCAGGCCCGCCGCTACGAAGGCGAGAACCCGCCCCTCCCGAATCCGGACGTACGGCAAGCCCTCGTCACACTCCTCGGCCGCCCCCTCGACGAACTCGGCTTCAACGTGCCGCCCGGCACCGGGCCCCAGGCCACCAAGAGCCTCATCGCCCCCGCGAACCGTGGCCCGCTCCGGAGCCCCAGCGCGCCGCAGCCCGTCACCGCCGGGGCCGACTTCCTCGCCGTCACCCGCGCCCACCGCCGGCTGTACTGGACTGTCGCCCCCGCGATACTGCACCCCGCCGTCGCCGCACACGCCACCCTCGGCGGCCAGCTCCTCGACGCGACCACCGGCCGCGCCCGACAGACCCTCGCCGCCGCCCTCGGGGAGAGCTGGCTCTTGGCGGGCAGGATCGAGTTCTTCGACCTTCGTGAACCCGACCGGGCCGGAGACACCTGGGTGCGCGCGCTCCAGGCCGCCGGAGAGGCCGACGACGCCCTTCTCGGCGCCGCGATCCTCGCTCACATGGCGTTCATCCCCGGGTGGGTTGGGCAGCGCCCCGCCGCGACAGAGCGCATGGTCGCGGCCCGGACCTACGCGCGACGAGGACAGGCGAGCGGCCACTTCGTAGCCTGGCTCGACGCGGTCGAGGCCGAGTGCGCCACACGCTGCGGGGACACGCGTGCGGCCCTCAACCTGATTGCCCACGGGGAGACCGTCGTCGAGGACATCGCTAGCCCTACACCCGAGTGGATGGACTGGTTCAGCCCGATCCGACTGGCAGCCTTCAAGGGCTACACGCAACTGGTCGCCGGGCACCTCCCGCAGGCCCGCGAGACGCTGCTCCACGTGCTCGAAGAACTCCCTGGGGATGCCGACAAACAGCGCACGGTCATCCTCGGCGACCTCGGCGCGGTGGAAGCCGCCGCCGGACGCGCGGCGGACGCGGCCCAATACGCCCTCCGCGCGCTGGAGCTGTTGGAGACGCACTGGTACGCCACCGGGCTGGAGCGGGTCCGCGAGGTGCGGCGCGCGCTCGGCCCGTGGGAGCACGAGCAGTACGTCCGCGACCTCGATGACCGGCTCTACGGCTGGGGCGCGGTGGTCAGCGCTCTCGCGTGTTGAACTCGGCGATCCGGGGGGACAGTTCGGCGAGGCTCTCGATGCGGAAGGTCGGCAGCTCGCGTGCCTCGGCGGTGTCCCATTGGATCGTGGCCCACGGGCCCCGGCGGACGAGCGCGGTGTGCATGCCTGCGGCGGCCCCGGGGCGCAGGTCGTTGTCGACGCGGTCGCCGACGTAGAGAATCTCTGACGGCTCGGCCGGGACAACTCCGGCGACGCGCTCGAAGAACTCGGGGTCCGGCTTCGAGGCGCCCCAGTCGTCCGAGGTGCCGATCAGGTCCACGTCCTTGGTGAACAGCTCGCGCAGCAGCCCCCCGGCGCGCACGGTCTGGTTCCCGGCGATGGCGAGCCAGAGCCCATCGGCGCGGAGTTGCGCGAGCGCGGGCCGGACGTCCGGGTAGAGGTCGTCCTCGCCGAACCATTCCGGCTTCCCTGCGGCAGCACGCGCTTCCCGCTCCGCCGCCAAGTCGAAGCCGGGCTTGAACGGCTCGAAGACCTCGCGGTAGTCGCGGCCCTGGGACACGACCGCGCCGAACATCGCGGCGAACGTGTGGCGGGGTACCCCGAGCCAGTCAGCCCACGTGCCGTACTCCCGGGTTTCATCCACGAGGCACTCACCGACATCGAAGACCACAGCGCGAATCGTCATGCGGCCAGCCTAGTCACGGGCCGGGACGCACGACATCGCCCCTCCCGCCCGAAGGTGAGAGGGGGCGATGTCGTTCAGGAGACCCCATACCACTGGCTGGCCCAGCCGGCATTGATGGTGGTGGTGGTCTGCTGGATGAGGTCGAGCGTGGACGGTTGCGACGTCTGGCCGGTCAGCATGTTCGAGTAGCGCAGCCTCGGCGCGGCCCGACGGTCCTGGCGTCGCTGATCAGGCGCGTGGAGATCTGCGTGCAGAAGCAGGTGCGCGTGGTGCCGGTGTGGGCCCCCGAGGACGCAAGTCCCTCCAAAGGGCCAACGACCGGCTGACTTTCCGGTTCGGTTGGTTACGGGGCCACGTACCCCACGACGGGGTAGTGGTCCGAGAGGTTGGTGTAGGTGTAGGAGGTGCCCCAGCTGGAGACCGTCCAGGGGGCCGACGCCTCCTTGACCACGTTGTTCTCCCAGCCCGCCGGGCGGGCGTTGCCCTTGCGGTAGAGGACGTAGTCGAGGTCCTCGCGGGGGTCCGTCGGGTAGCGGTAGTTCGCGATCGAGTTCAGCGCGGTGTCGAAGGAGTACGGGTGGCCCGTGCGCGTGTCGGAGCCCGCCAGGTCGGCGTTGGCGAGCATCGACGCGTGCTCGGGCGTGCGGGAGTCCACGTTCATGTCGCCCGCCACGATGACCTGCTCGTTCGCCGGGATGTTCTTGCCGTCCAGGAAGGCGTCGATCGCCCTGAACTGGCGGGCGCGCATGTCCGCCGCCTCGCCCGCGCCGCAGCCCGGGTCGGTGGACTGGGCGTGCGTGCCGAGCACGTGCACCTTCGCGCCGTTGACGTTCAGCACGACGTAGGCGAAGCCCTTGTTGGACCACCAGTCGGCGCCGCAGGCGTCCTTGTAGACGACCTGCTCCTTGCGGATGATCGGCCACTTGCTCAGGATCATGACGCCGCCGTCCTCCGGGGTGGTGGAGGAGTACGCGCCGCCCGTGGCGTCCCAGCCGCTCTTGCTCCGGCCCACGACCGGGGTCTGGTACGGGTACTGCGCGGCCGAGTTGGCCTTCAGCGCGTCCGAGGCCGCGTTGTCGAAGGCCTCCTGGAGCACGACCACGTCGTGGCCCTGGTAGAAGGACGCCTTCGGGATCTCCGCGGCCCGGTGGTCCTGGCCCCAGTTCGGGTAGAGGTTCTTGCTCATCAGGAACGTGTTGTACGACAGGACGCTGAGCCGCGGGGCCGCGACGCCCTCCGCGGCCGTGGCGGCGGGCGCGGTGGTGACGGCCAGTGCCCCGGCGGCGATCGCCGCGACGGCCGTTGCGGCGGCCCGGGTGCGATGGTGCGAGGTGTGCAGCATGGAGGTCTCCGTCATTCCTGTGGGGGAAGATCGACGCCGTCATCCAAGCAGCCACGGTTACTTCGGGGTAACACCCGTGACAAGACTTTCTGTCCGGCCCGGGTCAACACGGGGGCGGGGGCTTGTGGGGCGCCCGGTCATACTGGGAAGACGGAGACCAGTGAGACCTGGGGGAGTACGGATGAGCACGACGGACGGGCCGGGAACCGCGGCACGGAAGGCGGCCGGCGGGCGGACCGACCCGCTGCCGCCCCCGCCCGGCGGAGTGCTCTGGAGCACCGCCGGGGACGTCCGGTCCCTCCTGACGCTGCCCGCCGCCTTCACGCTGCAGGTCGCCCACCCCGCGGTCGGCGCCGGGGTCGACCAGTACTCGGTCTTCCGCACCGACCCCTGGGGCCGCGGCGAGCGCTCGCTGCGCTCGGTCCAGCTGTGGGTCTACGGCGGGGAGCACGCCGCCGCCGAGGGGCGCCGGGTGCGCCGGCTGCACAAGGAGATCCAGGGCACCGACACCCGCGGGCGGCGCTACCACTCCCTCGACCCCGCCTGCTACGCGTGGGTGCACGCCACCGGCTTCCCGGTCTCCCTGTACGCCGGGCGCTACCTGTTCCGCCGCATCACCCCCGCCCAGGAGCGGCAGCTGTACCGGGAGTGGCTCCAGGTGGGCCGGATCCTCGGCCTCCACGACCGGGACATGCCGCAGAGCATCGAGGAGTTCTGGCCCTACTACCACCGGATGCTGGCCGAGGAGATCGAGCCCACCAAGGTCGCCCGCGAGCTGGTCGCCACCGATGTGCCGGTGCCGTGCCCCGCGGGCGGTCCGGCGGCCGTGCGGCTGCTGCTCAGGCTCACCTGGCCGCTGCTGCGCGTGCTGTACCTGCGCTTCCGGGCCTTCGTCACCGTCGGCTACATGCCGCCCGAGGCCCGCGCCGCCATCGGCCTGGAGTGGACCCCGGCCCAGGAGCGCAGGCTCCGCCGCTTCAGCACGGCCGCACGGGTCCTCGTACCGCTGCTGCCGGAGCGGCTGCGGTACCTGCCGATCGCGCGGGAGGCCCGGGCGCGCCGACGCGCCGGCGCCCACTGAGGGGTGCCGGCGCGCGGGCGGTGCGTACGAGCCGTGCTCAGTGCTCGTGGATCGTGTTCGTCTCGGCGATCTTCTTCCAGGACTTCGGCTCCGCCTGCGGCTTGGCCGGGGCCGCCTGGAGGGAGCGGGCCGCGGAAGCCTTGGCGGCCGGCGGGGCGAAGGCCGGCTTGCCCGGGGTGTACAGCCAGCTCTCGAACAGCTGGGCGAGCGGCTTGCCCGAAACCTTCTCGGCATACCGGACGAAGGTCCCGACACCGGCGTTGCCGTACGCGTGCTCGGTCGGCCAGCCCTTGAGGATCGCGAAGAACTTCTCGTCGCCGATCTCGTTCCGCAGCGCCTGCAGGGCGATGGCCCCGCGGTCGTAGACCGCCCCGTGGAACTGGTTCTCCGGACCCGGGTCACCGGGCTTGACCTGCCAGAACGGGTCCTCGGTCGGGCGGGAGGCGTAGGTCCAGTCGGCGAGCTCCTGAGCGGTGCCCTCGCCCTCCTTCTCCGACCACAGCCACTGGCTGTAGCGGGCGAACCCCTCGTTGATCCAGATGTCCTTCCAGTTCTCCACGGACACGCTGTCCCCGTACCACTGGTGGGCCAACTCGTGCACGACCACCGAGGCGTTGGCGCCGTTCGCGAACTGGCGGGGGCTGTAGAACGGCCGGGTCTGGGTCTCCAGCGCGAAGCCGCTGGGCACGTTCGGGACGTAGCCGCCCAGCGCGTTGAAGGGGTACGGGCCGAAGACGCCCTCCAGCCACTCCGCGATCTCGCCGGTGCGCTCCACGCTCGCACGCGCCGCGCCGGCGTTGTCGCCGAGGTCCGTGCTGTACGCGTTGAGGATCGGCAGCCCGCTCGCCGTCTTGTCGGTGGTGATGTCGAACTTGCCGATGGCCAGGGTGGCCAGGTACGTGGCCTGCGGCTTGTTCGAGCGCCAGTTGTAGCGGGTCCAGCCGAGCCTGGAGCTCTGCGACTGGAGCACGCCGTTGCTGATCGCCTGGGTGCCGTCCGGGACGTTGACGGAGACGTCGAAGGTGGCCTTGTCGCGCGGGTGGTCGTTGCTCGGGAACCACCAGATCGCCGAGTCGGGCTCCTGCGCCGCGATCCCGCCGTCCGGCGTGCGCTGCCAGGCACTCCAGCCGTCGACCTTGAACTCCGAGGGCTTTCCGGCGTACTTGACGACGATGCTCGCCTGCTTGCCGCGCTGGAGCGCGGCGGCGGGGGTGACCTCGAGCTCCTGGGTGCCGGTCTTGGCGAACTTCGCCTTGGCGCCGTTGACCCGGATCTCGCTCACCGCGAGGCCGAAGTCCAGGTTGAAGCGGGACAGGTCCTGCTGGGCGGTGGCGAGGAGGGTGGCGGTGCCCTCCAGCAGGTCCGTCTTCGGCTGGTACTGCAGGCGCAGGTCGTAGTGGGAGATGTCGTATCCCCCGTTTCCGCTGGCCGGGTAGTAGGGGTCGCCGATACCCGGGGCGCCCGGAGCGGAACTCGCCGCCGACGCCGGGATCGCCAGCAGAAGGGAGGCGGCGAGAACGCTCGGGGCGATGGCTTTGCGGTACACCTGGAGCTCCAAATGGTAGGGGAGACAGAGCGGTTCAAGGTCTCGTCGTTCGACCGTATTCACGCCCGGTGCCCCACGTCATGTCCATGGCCCCTGCTGTCACACGATCGCCATTCGGCCGTCACAGGGAGCGCGTGGCCGGGGCCGAGGAGTGCCCCGGGGGCGGGGAAGACGGCCCCGAGGCGCCGCGTCGGGGCGCCGGGCCCGCCGCGCCCGGACCGGTGAGCCGTGGAAGAAAGGCCGGAAAGAACCGGGCCGGACGGCCTGGGTGCCGGATGCCGGGCACCGGACCTACCCCGCGTACCGAACAGTCGGTATCGTGCGGCGCATGACGATTCCCGAGCGCGCTGCCCGTCGCTGTTGGCACGCCGCGATCAACCCGCTGCACGCCACCATCTACTTCTCGCCCGACCTCGGCAAGGAGTACGCCGGCCTCGGCATCACCGACCGCGTGGCCGTCAACCTCGCCAGCCGCGCCGCCGCCATGGGCGCGGTCGGCGCCGGCGCGGTGACCGCGACGTTCTACAACTACCGCCACGACCTCGTCGCCCGGCACCTGCCGGCCGTGTGGGAGACCGCCACGCCCGAGCAGGCACTCGACGCCCGGCTGCGGGCCGTCGACTCCACCCTGCGCCGGCTGCTCGGTCCGCAGACCATCGAGTCCGCCGAGCTCGCCGAGGCCGCCGACCTCGCGATACGGGCCACCGAGGCCTGCACCCGGCACGCCCGCACCCTCTACGCGGCCCACGCCGACCTCCCCGTACCCGAGGAGCCGCACCTGCGGCTGTGGCACGCCACCACCCTGCTGCGCGAGCACCGCGGCGACGGCCACCTCGCAGCCCTGCTCCTCGCGGACCTCGACCCGGTGGAGGCCCTGGTCAGCCACACGGCCACCGGCCGCGGCATGACCCCGAAGTGGCTCAAGATCATCCGTGGCTGGGAGCAGTCCGACCTGGACGCCGCGGCCGAGCGGCTCGCCGCCCGCGGGATCCTGGACGCGGACGGCGATCTCACCGCGCAGGGCCAGGCCCTGCGCGAGGCCCTGGAGGTGGACACCGACCGCCTGGACGCGGCCCCGTACGAGCACCTCGGCGCGGAGGGTCTGGCCCGGCTCGCCGAACTCGGCGGCGGTTTCGTCATGCAGGCGGTCGGCGCCGGGGCCTTCCCCGGTGACCTCTTCGGCAAGGTCTGAGCGGCACCCGGAGCAGGTCCCCGAGCAGGTTCCCGAGCAGGTCCCCGAACAGGTCCCGAACCGGGGCTCCCCGCGTCCGTCACCGCCACCTGCCACAATTGGCAGCCTTCCAGTGCAAACGAAGGCAGGCGGGACCCGATCGTGACGATGTCCATCGAAGGCAGGATCGCCGAGGAGCTCGGCGTACGGGAGCGGCAGGTCAAGGCCGCCGTCGAGCTGCTCGACGGCGGCTCGACCGTGCCGTTCATCGCGCGCTACCGCAAGGAAGCGACCGAGATGCTCGACGACGCGCAGCTGCGCACCCTCGAGGAGCGGCTGCGGTATCTGCGCGAACTCGCGGACCGGCGGGCGGCGATCCTGGACTCCGTACGGGAGCAGGGCAAGCTCGACGCCGAGCTGGAGGCCCGGATCAACGCGGCCGACACCAAGGCCCGGCTGGAGGACATCTACCTCCCCTTCAAGCCCAAGCGCCGCACCAAGGCGCAGATCGCCCGCGAGGCCGGCCTGGAGCCGCTCGCCGAAGGCCTGCTGGCCGACCCGTCGGTGGAACCGGCCGTCGCGGCGTCCGCGTTCGTGGACGCGGACAAGGGCGTCGCCGACCCGGCGGCCGCACTGGAGGGCGCCCGCGCCATCCTCACCGAGAAGTTCGGCGAGGACGCCGACCTGATCGGCGAACTGCGCGAGCGCATGTGGGGCCGAGGCCGGCTCGCCGCGAAGGTCCGCGAGGGCAAGGAAGAGGCGGGCGCCAAGTTCGCCGACTACTTCGACTTCGCCGAGCCGTTCACCGCACTGCCCTCGCACCGCGTGCTGGCCATGCTGCGCGGCGAGAAGGAGGACGTGCTCGACCTCACCCTGGTGCCGGAGGAGGCGAGCGACACGCCCGGGCCCTCCACGTACGAGGGCATGGTCGCCCGCCGCTTCGGCATCGGTGATCGCGGCCGCCCCGGCGACAAGTGGCTCGCCGACACCGTTCGCTGGGCCTGGCGCACGAAGCTCCAGGTGCACCTCGGCATCGACCTGCGGATGCGGTTGCGCGCCGCCGCCGAGGACGAGGCCGTACGGGTCTTCGCGGCCAACCTGCGCGACCTGCTGCTCGCCGCACCCGCCGGGACCCGCGCGACGCTCGGCCTGGACCCGGGTTTCCGTACGGGTGTGAAGGTCGCGGTCGTGGACGCCACCGGCAAGGTCGTCGCCACGGACGTGATCTACCCGCACGTTCCCGCCAACAGGTGGGACGAGTCCCTCGCCAAGCTGGCCCGTCTCGCCGAGGAGCACGCGGTCGAGCTGGTCGCCATCGGCAACGGCACGGCCTCCCGTGAGACCGACAAGCTCGCCGCAGACCTCATCGCCCGCCACCCCGAGCTGAAGCTGACCAAGGTGATGGTCTCGGAGGCCGGAGCCTCGGTGTACTCGGCCTCGGCCTTCGCTTCGCAGGAACTGCCCGGCATGGACGTGTCGCTGCGCGGCGCCGTCTCCATCGCCCGCAGGCTCCAGGATCCCCTCGCCGAACTGGTCAAGATCGACCCGAAGTCGATCGGAGTGGGCCAGTACCAGCACGACCTGGCCGAGGTGAAGCTCTCGCGCTCGCTCGACGCGGTGGTCGAGGACTGTGTGAACGGCGTCGGCGTGGACGTCAACACCGCCTCCGCGCCGCTGCTCTCGCGGGTCTCGGGGATCAGCGGCGGTCTCGCCGAGAACATCGTGTCGCACCGCGACGCCAACGGCCCCTTCCGCAACCGCAAGGGGCTCAAGGACGTGGCCCGCCTCGGCCCGAAGGCGTACGAGCAGTGCGCGGGCTTCCTGCGGATCCGCGGCGGGGACGACCCGCTGGACTCCTCCAGCGTGCACCCCGAGGCGTACCCCGTGGTGCGGGCCATGGGCAAGACGGCGGGCAGCGAGGTGGCGGCCCTGATCGGCAACGGCGGCGTACTGCGCTCGCTGCGGCCGGAGCAGTTCGTCACCGAGGCCTTCGGCCTGCCGACGGTGACGGACATCCTGCGCGAGCTGGAGAAGCCCGGCCGGGACCCGCGGCCCGCCTTCAAGACGGCGACCTTCAAGGAGGGCGTCGAGAAGATCGGCGACCTGGCCCCCGGGATGATCCTGGAGGGTGTGGTCACCAACGTGGCCGCCTTCGGCGCCTTCATCGACATCGGCGTCCACCAGGACGGGCTGGCGCACGTGTCGGCGCTGTCGAAGACCTTCGTCAAGGACCCGCGGGACGTGGTCAAGCCGGGCGACATCGTCCGCGTGAAGGTCATGGACGTGGACATCCCGCGCAAGCGGATCTCGCTGACCCTGCGGCTGGAGGACGAGGCGGACCGCGAGCGGTCCGCAGGCGAGCCGAAGGCGCGCGAGGAACGCCAGGAGCGCCAGGAGCGGCGCGGCGGCGGTCGCCCGCCCCAGCAGCGCGGCGCCCGCGACGGCGGCCAGAGCCAGGGCCAGGTCCAGGGCCAGGGCCAGGCCCGGCGCGGTCAGGGCCAGGGCGGCCAGCGCCAGGGCCAAGGAGGCCAGCGCCAGGGCGGCAGCGGCGGCAGCGGCGGCAGCGCTCCGGCCCCGGCCAACAGCGCCATGGCCGACGCCCTGCGCCGCGCCGGCCTCACCGGCCCCGAGGAGCGCCGCAAGCGCTAGTGGCAGTTGCGGGATGGCCGAATAGGCACCCCACCTGGGGACATGCCTTGCCAACGCCCGTACAAGATCTGTAGGGATGGTGGAACGCCCGTTCGTCTTCCGGCGGACGGGCTTCCGCGTTTTGCCGAAGGACGCCATGCCCCTGCCCACGCACGCGTACCGACGTTGCCCGAGAAAGGGTCCGAAGAGGGATCAGAAGAGGGATCACATGCGCCATCCGCAACTCAGCCTGCGCAAACGGTGCGAGTCGATTCTCGGCCGTCTGGACCTGACGCACCCCTTCTCCCTCGACGCCCTGTGCGACCGGGTCGCGGAGCAGCGCGGCCGCCCCATCAGACTCCACCCTCTGCCCAAGGAGGCGGCCGAGTCCGGGGTGTGCGGGCTGTGGGTGGGCACCGCGAGCGTGGACTACGTCTTCTACGAGGCCCAGACCACTCCCTTGCACCGGGAGCACATCGTGCTCCACGAAATCGGCCACATCCTGTTCGGGCACCACTCGCTGGACGGCGAGGAGACCGACGGACGGGCCCCCACCGTGCTGGGGCGCACCAACTACACCACCCGCCAGGAGCAGGAGGCGGAGATGCTCGCCAGCATGATCCGCATCCGCACGGCGAGCGCAGGCCGGCCCGCGTCCCAGGGCGGGGGCCGTGACACCCTCGCCCGGCTGGAGTCGGCCATGGGCTACGAGCGACGGGGGCCCGGCCACCATGGCAGCTGATCTCACCGCCTTCGGCGACTGGCTCGCCGTCCCCAGCGTCGTCTGCCTGTGGATCGCGGTACTGCTGCGCGCCCCGGGCGCGCTGCGCTCCCCGCACCAGCGCGGCCTGTGGCTCGCGGTCGCCACGGCCGCCGCCGCGATGACCCTGAACCTGCCCGCCGTCGTCACGTACGCGATGGGCCGCGACCCCGGCTACGCCCACACCATCGGCCTGATCCGCAACCTCATCGGCGTGCTGTCGGCGGGCGCCGTGCTCTACTTCGTGGCCGCCGCCACCCGCGGCCGCCGGCTCCAACTCGCTTCCGGCACCGGCACGGTGGTCTGGCTGACCGCACTGCTCGTGCTCGACGCCGCCGCGCCCGCGCACGGCACGCACACCATCCCGCCCGTCGGCGACGCGGTGCCGTCCCTGGCGTACTGGCTGGTGCTGATCTCCGCGCACCTGCTCGCCAACACCGTCTGCGTGTACGTCTGCTGGCGCTACAGCCGGCGCACCGAGAGCCGTGGTCTCGCCGCCGGACTGCGACTGTTCGGCCTCGGTACCGCGCTCGCCGGGCTGTTCTGGTTCGCGTACCTGCTCAAGGCGCTCTTCGCCAGCACCTGGGCGATGCCCGCCCTGCCGCTGCTGATGAACCTGCACGGCCTGGTGCGCGCCGCCGCCATCCTCGTGCCGATGCTGTTCGCCTTCCGCCGCACCAGCGCCGACATCGCGACCGCCTGGCGGCTCTGGCCGCTGTGGCGCGACCTGGTCCACGCCGTCCCGCACGTCGCCCTGACCAAGCCGCGGGCCGGCCGGGTGCTGGAGCTGCTGTGGCCGCCGGTACCGCGCAACCTGCTGGTGTACCGCAAGGTCATCGAGACCCGCGACGCGATCCTGATCCTGGGGGAGTACGTCGCCCCGGGCGCCCCGGAGCGGGCCCGCAGCCATGTCGCGGGGCACGGGGTGCCCGACCAGCGGCGCGCCGCGGCCGCGCTGGCCTGCGTACTCAAGGAGGCGCGGGGGGCGAAGCTGGCCGGGGTCGAGCAACAGCGCGGCGAGGCCGACGCGTTGGAGCTGCCGGCCGCGATCCAGACCTCGGCCGAGGGTGGTGACCTGGAGAGCGAGGCCCGTTTCCTCGTCGACGTCGCCCGGGCCTACGCCTCGCCGGCGGCCACTGCCTTCGCCCCGTGACACGTTCAACAGCCAGGAAGTGAAACGCCCTTGACCACCGTACTGATCACCGGAGCCAGTGCCGGACTCGGCGCCGCCTTCGCCCGCGGCTTCGCGGCCAAGGGCTGCGCCCTCGTCCTCGTCGCCCGGGACAAGCACCGCCTGGAAACCGTCGCCGAGTCACTGGAACGGGAGTTCGGAGCCCGCTGCGAGGTGCTGCCCGCCGACCTGCTCGACGCGGGCGGGTGCGCGGCCGTGGAGCAGCGGCTCGCCGACCGCGCCCGCCCCGTGGACATCCTGGTCAACAACGCGGGCTTCGGCCTCCCCGCGCCCTTCCCGTACAGCCCCGTCGAGGACGAGGAGCGGATGCTCGACCTGCTGGTGAAGGTCCCGCTGCGGCTCACCCACGCGGCTCTGCCGGGCCTGCGCGAACGCCGCCGGGGCGCGGTCGTCAACGTCTCCTCGGTGGCGGGCCTCCTGCCGACCGGGACCTACGGGGCCGCCAAGGCCTGGGTCACCGCCTTCAGCGAGTCGCTGCGCGTGGACATGGAGCCGTACGGGGTCCGCGTGCTCGCGGTGGTACCGGGGTTCACCCGCACCGAGTTCCAGGAGCGCGCCGGGATGGACGTCAGCGCCCTGCGCGAGGCGGTGTGGCTGGAGCCGCGGGCCGTGGTGGCCCAAGCCCTGAAGGACCTCGCCCGCCGCCGTCCGATCAGCGTCACCGGCCGCCGCTACCAGGCGTACGCACTGGCCGTCCGCCACCTCCCGCGCACCTTCGTGGCCCGGAAGATGGCCCGCACCCGGCGCGCCCCGGCCGACGGGTCGGGCGAGCGCTGAAGCTGCCGCGGCACCCCGATGCGCGGCCCGGTGACGGGTCCGCGCACGGCGTGCTGCGAGAGTGACCAGTCAGTGGCCGTGGCCGTGCCCGTGTCCTCCGTATCCGTTGTCGTCGTCGTCATCGTGGTCCCAGCCGCTGTTGTACCAGCCGTGGCCGCCGTGGCCGCCGTCGTCATCGTCGCCGCAGTCGCCGCCGGTGACGTAGCTGACGGGGTGGGTCGGGGCAGCCGCCGAGGCGGTACCCGCCGCGCCGAGCGCGGCCCCGCCGGCCATCAGGAGACCGGCAGCGGAGACCGCGAAGAGGCGCTTCGCTCGCTGTGCATGCATGAGAATTTCCCTTTCCTCCACCCCCTCGTACCTCATCGAGGCATGAAGGGGGGAACCGCAGCCGCACAACGCGTGCGCAGCGCGGATCGGATGCAGGGCCGCGGTCGGTGCGGAAGCACGATTCCGGCCACAAGGGGCCTCAGACGCCACATGGGTCCAGGCGAGGAACGCGTCAGAGGTGCCTGCCTTGCCGACGCGGAACTCCGGCCATGGGCGCGTGCTCCGTGGTTGCGGCTCTCAGTCACCAAGGCTAGTCGCGCACGAGCCGGTCGGCACCTCGGGAGGCCGAAAGGCCGCCCCGCACTCGGCGCCACCAACTGGCCGCCCCGTCGGCAGGATCCGAAAGAGACGGCCTAGTGCCGTGCCGGGCGCCGCGACGCGGTGAACCTTTCCGGTCACAGCACTAGATCTCCGTGACCTTGCCGTCCGCGACTTCCAGGCGGCGGGTCACGTGGACCGCGTCGAGCATGCGGCGGTCGTGGGTGACCAGCAGGAGGGTGCCCTCGTAGGCGTCCAGGGCGGACTCCAGCTGTTCGATCGCCGGGAGGTCGAGGTGGTTGGTGGGCTCGTCCAGCACCAGCAGGTTCACCCCGCGGCCCTGGAGCAGCGCCAGGGCGGCGCGGGTGCGCTCGCCGGGGGAGAGGGTGGCCGCCGGGCGCAGCACGTGGGCCGCCTTCAGGCCGAACTTCGCCAGCAGCGTGCGGACTTCGGCCGGCTCGGTGTCCGGGACGGCCGCGCAGAAGGCCTCCAGCAGCGGCTCGTCGCCGAGGAACAGCCCGCGCGCCTGGTCGACCTCGCCGACCAGTACGCCGGAGCCGAGCGTGGCGGCGCCGGAGTCCGGGGTCAGCCGGCCCAGCAGGACGGCCAGCAGTGTGGACTTGCCGGCGCCGTTGGCCCCGGTGATCGCGACCCGATCCGCCCAGTCGATCTGCAGACTGGCCGGCCCGAAGCCGAAGTCCCCCCGCCGGACGGCCGCTTCGCGCAGCGTGGCGACGACCGAGCCGGAGCGCGGGGCCGCCGCGATCTCCATGCGCAGGTCCCACTCCTTGCGCGGCTCGTCGACCACGTCCAGGCGCTCGATCGCGCGCTGCGTCTGCCGGGCCTTGGCGGCCTGCTTCTCGCTCGACTCGCCGCGCAGGTTCTTGCCGATCTTGTCGTTGTCGGTCGCCTTGCGGCGGGCGTTGCGCACGCCCTTGTCCATCCAGTTGCGCTGCATCTGGGCCCGGCCCTCCAGGGCGGACTTCTTGCCCGCGTACTCCTCGAACTCCTCGCGGGCGTGGTCGCGGGCGCGCTCGCGCTCCTCCAGGTAGGCGTCGTAGCCGCCGCCGTAGAGGTTGATCTGCTGCTGGGCCAGGTCGAGTTCGAGGACCTTGGTGACCGTGCGGGTGAGGAACTCGCGGTCGTGGCTGATGACGACCGTGCCCGCGCGCAGGCCCTTGACGAACTTCTCCAGCCGTTCCAGGCCTTCGAGGTCGAGGTCGTTGGTGGGCTCGTCGAGCAGGAACACGTCGTAGCGGGAAAGGAGGAGCGAGGCGAGGCCCGCGCGCGCCGCCTGGCCGCCGGAGAGCGCCGTCATCGGAAGGTCCAGGCCCACGGTGAGGCCGAGCTCGGCGGCGACTTCCTCGGCCCGCTCGTCGAGGTCGGCGCCGCCCAGGTTCAGCCACCGGTCCAGGGCGTCCGCGTACGCGTCGTCCGCACCCGGGGTCCCGTCCACCAGACCCTGCGTGGCCTCGTCGAGCTCCGCCTGCGCGGCGGCCACACCCGTACGCCGGGCCAGGAAGTCCCGTACCGACTCTTCGGGCCGGCGCTCCGGCTCCTGCGGGAGGTGGCCGACGGCGGCGGTGGGCGGGGAGAGCCGCAGCTCACCGGTCTCGGGGGTGTCCAGCCCGGCGAGCAGGCGCAGCAGGGTGGACTTCCCGGCGCCGTTGACGCCGACGAGGCCGATGACGTCGCCGGGCGCGACGACGAGGTCGAGATCGGCGAAGAGGGTGCGCTCACCGTGCGCGGCGGTGAGGTTCTTGGCGACGAGGGTTGCAGTCATGATCTGTCGATCCTATCCGCGCGCCTCCCCTCCCCGGTGCGGGGAGGTCATGGCCGGGTCAGGGCCGGGTTATGGCCGGGTCATGGCCGGATAGGTGGGATACCCGGCATTGCGGCCATCGGCTCCGCATCACAGGATGAGGTCATGTCGCCTCGAAACGTGCTCGTCGTCCTCTACGACGGGGTGCAGAGCCTGGACGTCACCGGGCCGGTGGAGGTCTTCGCGGGTGTCGCCCGGGCCCCGGGGCCCGGGCGCTACGACATCCGGACGGTCTCCCTCGGCGGTGCGCCGGTCCGTACGAACAGCGGGCTGACGCTGGTGCCGGACGGGGACCTGGAGGGCGAGCGGCCGGGAGCCGGGACCACGCTGCTGGTGCCCGGGGGGCAGTACTCGGCCGACTTCGAGCCGCGGCTCACCGACTGGCTGCGCGCCCACGGGGGTGGGGCGCAGCGGCTGGTGTCCGTGTGCACGGGAGGTCTGCTGCTGGCCGAGGCCGGGCTGCTGGACGGGCGGCGGGCGACGACGCACTGGAACGCCTGCGAGCGGATGGCCCGGGACTACCCGGCCGTCGAGGTGGAGCCGGACCCCATCTACGTACGGGACGGCCCGGTGAGCACCTCGGCCGGGGTGACGGCGGGGATCGACCTCGCGCTGGCCCTGGTCGAGGAGGACTTCGGGCGGGACCTCGCGCTGGCCATCGCCCGGCACCTGGTGGTCTTCCTGCGGCGGCCGGGGAACCAGGCCCAGTTCAGCGCACAGCTCGCGGCGCAGACCGCCCGGCGGGAGCCGCTGCGGGACGTCCAGCAGTGGATCACGGAGCATCCGGGCGGGGACCTCACCGTGGAGGCGCTCGCGGCCCGGGCCCGGCTCTCCCCGCGCCACTTCGCCCGCGCCTTCCAGGCGGAGACCGGGGTGACGCCCGGCCGGTACGTCGAGCGGGTACGGGTGGAGCACGCGCGGCGGCTGCTGGAGGACAGCGCGCAGGGGGTGGCCCAGATCTCGCGCGCCTGCGGTTACGGGACGCCGGAGGCACTGCGCCGGGCCTTCGTGAAGACCCTGGGCCAGTCCCCGGCGGAGTACCGCCGCCGCTTCGGCGGCCGCGCCTGACGCACACCCCCGGTGCAGCGCACAGCCCCGCCCGGCGCACAGCCCCGCCCGGCGCACAGCCCGTACAGCGCACAGCCACCACCGAAACCGTCTACCGCTCCGGAGGAGCCATGCAGATCGCCATCCTGCTCTTCGACCGTTTCACCGCCCTCGATGCCGTCGGGCCCTTCGACACCCTCGGCCGGCTGCCGGGGGCCGAGACCGTGTTCGTGGCCGAGCGGCCCGGACCCGTGCGCAACGACTCCGGCGTGCTCGCGCTGGTGGCGGACAAGGCGCTCGCCGACGTGCCGAACCCCGACATCATCCTGGTCCCGGGCGGCCCCGGGCAGAGCGACCAGATGGAGAACGAGGTCCTGCTCGACTGGCTGCGGGCGGCCGACGCCACCAGCACCTGGACCACGTCGGTGTGCACCGGCTCACTGCTGCTGGCCGCCGCCGGGCTGCTCCGTGGCCGGCGGGCCACCTCGCACTGGCTCGCCCTCGACCAGCTCCCGGCGTACGGGGCCGAGCCCACGGGCGAGCGGGTCGTCTTCGACGGCAAGTACGTGACCGCCGCCGGGGTGTCCTCCGGCATCGACATGGGCCTGGCCCTGCTGGGCCGGATCGGCGGGGACCGGCTGGCCCAGTCCGTCCAGCTGCTGACCGAGTACGACCCCCAGCCGCCCTACGATGCGGGCTCGCCGGACAAGGCCCCGGCCGACGTGGTTGAGGAATGGCGGGGCAAGAGCCGCTTCATCCTGCGGTAGGAGCGGTATGCCCGGTGGTCCAGGTGAACGCCGGGGTGCGGCGCTCCAGGAACGCGGCGACACCTTCGGCGGTGTCGCCGCTTGCGGCCGCCTGCGCCGCCCAGTGGGCGTCCCGGTCGCTCCGGCCGTCGGCGAACTCCTTCGCGGCCGCCTGGGTCAGCTGTGAGCGTGTGGTCAGGATCCTGGTGAACTCTCGCACCCGTTTGTCCAGTTGACCCGCGGGCAGCAGCTCGTTCAGGAATCCGGCCCGCAAGGCGTGCTCGGCATCGATCAACTCCGCCGAGAACAGCAGGTATTTGGCGACGGCCGACCCGACCAGATCCGTCAACCGCCGGGTGGACGAAGCCGCGTACACGATGCCCAGCCTCGCCGGCGTGACCCCGAAGGAGGCGCCCTCCTGCGCGAAGCGAAGGTCACAGGCCGCCGCCAACTGGCTGCCGCCGCCCACGCAGAAGCCGCGGATGGCCGCCACCGTGGGTTTGGGGAAGGCCGCCAGGGCCTCCTCGGCGGCCACGGCCAAGGCCTGCTGGTCCTCGCCCCCGGTGATGGCGGAGATGTCCGCCCCCGCGCAGAAGGTCTCGCCGGCGCCCGTCAGTACCAGCACCCGTACGGCGGGATCGGCCGCGAAGCCTTCCAGCAGCTCCGGCAGGCGGCGCCACATGCTCGCGGTCATGGCGTTCCGCTTGGCGGGATGGGAGATCACGACCGTGGCGACCCCGTCGGCCACCGAGTGCAGAAGCGTTGCGGTTGCGGCTGCGTCCATGCGCCGGATGCTATCCCGGGCCGTCCTCCCTATGATCAAGGGAGTCCGTCCGGGGGGTGCGAGGAGGTGGCACGTCCATGGGCGCAGACCGTGCAGACCGTGCAGACCGTACCGAGGCGGGCAGGGACAGGAAGCAGGTCAGCCGGAGCTTCGGCGTGCTGGCCCTGCTGGGCGTCCTGCTGGTGATCGCGGGGCTGGTGGGGCTGATCTACACCGCCGCCGCCACCCTGACCTCGATGTTCCTCTTCGGCTGGCTGCTGCTGGTCGGCGGCCTGGTCGGGCTGGTGCACGCGGTGCAGTCCCGCAAGAGCAACTACTTCTGGCTCGCGGTCATCGTCGCCGCCATCAACATCGCGGCCGGTTTCGTGATCCTGCGGCGCCCCGAGGCGAGCGCCGAGGCGCTGACCATGTTCGCGGCGCTGCTCTTCCTCACCGGCGGGGTGTTCCGGCTGGTCGGCGGCCTGGTCGTGCGCGGTGCGAACTTCGGGCTGACCCTCGTCCAGGGTGCCTTCGGCATCCTGCTGGGCGTGCTGATCCTCTCCAACTGGCCCGGCAACAGTCTGTACGTGATCGGAACCTTCTTCTCCCTCGCCCTGCTGTTCGACGGGCTGAGCCTGGTGGGCGTGGGCCTGGGAGCCCGCCGCATTCTGGGCTTGGTCAGCGAAGACACCCCGCAGGGCGGGGCGGCGGAGGGGGAGGGTGCGGTGGCCGAGACGCGCGAGGCGGCCGAGAAGCGCCTGCCAGAAGATCAGGATCGGTCCAACAACTGACTCTGTCATACGCCAGTGGTCAAAAAGCGTCCGATAGACGCTGACTTGTGGTCAGCGGTCCGGCCCGGCCCGGGCTGTTCCCCACTCTTGTCGCGTGGAGACGATCGAGCGCGAAGACGGGGGCCGGGAAATGGACGTCAGCGGGAGTGTCCCGCCAGCCGAGGGGGGCGGACCGAAGGCTCCGGCCGCCGCCCCCCTTGCATATGAGGGAGTGTGGCGGTTCACCGCTCCCGCGGTGGAAGAATCCGTTCCGCAGGCCCGCCGGGCGGTCCGCGACCTGCTGGGGCGCCAGGGGGTGCCGGCCCATCAGGACCTGGTGTACTCCCTGCTGCTGATCGTCTCCGAACTGGTGACGAACTCGGTCCGGCACGCGGCCCTGCTCTCCCCGGAGGTCGCCGTCGAGGTCGCCATCGGCCGGGAGTGGGTACGGGTGGCCGTCGAGGACAACCACCCGTACCGCCCCAAGGCGCTGGAGGCGGATTTCGGCCAGACCGGCGGCCGGGGCCTGCTCCTGGTCCGCGAGATCACACTGGAGTCCGGCGGGGTCTGCGACGTCGAGCACACCTCGACGGGCGGCAAGGTCATCTGGGCGGCCCTGCCGCTCACCGCACCGACACCGGCCGGCTGATCTCCGTACGGCTGATCCCCGCAGGGCTTACGCCGTACGGCCTACCAGCCCGCGGCCTCGCCGGTCAGCTCGCGGATCGCGGGCCGGGCCGCGTCCAGCACGGTCATGAACCAGGCCGAGAACGGCGCCTCGGCATGCCTCTTCGTCAGCTCCTCGGCGGTGACGAACGCGGTGTCGCCGACCTCCTCCGGATCCGGTCGCAGAGTCGCCTGCGCGAGTCCCACGAACAGGTGGTTGTACTCCTGCTCGACCAGCCCCGACGCGGGGTCCGGGTGGTTGTAGCGGACCGTGCCCGCCTCGGCGAGCAGCGAGGGCGACAGCCCCAGTTCCTCGTGGGTCCGCCGGGCCGCGGCCGCGAACGGGGACTCCCCGGGGTAGGGGTGACCGCAACAGGTGTTCGACCAGACGCCGGGGGAGTGGTACTTCCCGAGGGCCCGCTGCTGGAGCAGCAGACGGCCCTGCTCGTCGAAGAGGAACACGGAGAACGCCCGGTGCAGCAGACCGGGCGCCTGGTGGGCGGAGAGCTTCTCCGCCGTGCCGATGGTGTTGCCGGACTCGTCGACCAGTTCGAGCATGATCGTTTCTTGAGTGCCGGTGCCGTTGGACGCGCTGTTCGCGGCGGTGGCTGGTGTGGTCGGCATACCCATCCTTCGCTTCGGACTTCGACCTTCAGTCTGCCGTACAAAAGGGGCTTGTCCCCACTTCGGTGATCCGCGCATGTCTGCCCCCCGACGCGTGATAAGCGACGGGGGGCAGATCATCCGGCTGCGGCGGGATCAGACCCCGAACGGGGCGGGGTACGTGACCGTGCCTGCCGCGACCGGCACGGAATCGTCCAGGACCAGCGCCATCATCGCCTCGTCGGGCACCTCGAAGGGCGCCCGGATCCCGAAGCGCGAGGCCGGCAGGAACCCGAAGCGCGGGTAGTACTCCGGATGCCCCAGGACCAGGACCAGCGCCTCCCCCCGTTCCTTGGCCGCCGCGAGCAGCGCCCGTACGACGGCGCTGCCGGCGCCCGAGCGCTGGTGCGCGGGAGCGGCGGCCACCGGCGCGAGGGCCAGCGCCGCCGCGCCGCCCACCTCGCAGCGGGTCAGCAGCGCGTGGGCCGCCACGGATCCGTCCGGGCCCTCGGCCACGTACGAGAGCCCCGGCAGCCACGCTCCGTCGGTCCGCAGCGCGTCCACGAGATCCGCCTCCAGCGGGGTCGCGAAGGCCGCCAGGTTGACGTCCCGTACCGCCGCCTCGTCGGCCGCGGTCTCCGGACGGGCCGCCCAGGCGCCCCCGTCCCCGGCGCTCACCGGGCGCAGGACGAAGCCGGTGTACCCGTACTCGTGCCCGTACCGCTCCCGTACGTCGAGCTCCTCGCGTACGGCGGCCAGCGCCGCGGCGGCCGCCGGGTCCACGGGCTCCGCCTCCCCGGCCACCCGCTCGGCGAGCGGGCCGTAGTACTCGCCCCAGTCGGAGTCGGGCAGGTGGTGCACGCCCAGCACCCGGTACCCGGCGGCCTGGGCGGACGCGAGGTTGCGGGCGGTGGAGCGCAGTGCGCACTGGGGGTCCCAGAAGGCGCGGGCCCCGGCGGACGGCTCCTCGGCGGTCCACTCGCACTCGGTCAGCACCAGGGTGCCGCCGGGCGCGAGCAGCCGCTTCCACTGCGCGAGCGCCTTGTCGAAGCCGAGGATGTAGGCGGACCCCTCGGCCCAGATCAGGTCGAAGGAACCGTCCTCGCAGGGGAGCGCGCCCATGTCCGCCCTGACGGCGTGGACGCGGTCACCGAGCCCGCGGGCCTCGGCGCCCGTACGGAGCTCGTCGAGGAAGCCGTCGTGGACGTCGACGGCGGTGACGCGTGCGCCCTCGCCCGCCTCGGCGGCGAGCAGCAGGGCGCTACGGCCCGGACCGCAGCCCAGGTCGAGGATGCGCGGCCGCTCGGGCAGCCGTCCGCACAGGGACAGCAGGCGGCGGGTGCTCGCGTCGGACCCGGGAGCCTGTCGGGGCAGCCCGCGGTGCAGCGTGTAGAAGGCCCGCATGAAGGGGCTGAAGGAACTGAAGGTGGTGTTGTCGGTCAACGTGAACCCTTGAACGGGGGCTCCGGCCGACGAGGCCTGCGTGGGTGTGTGATCAGGCCTGGCCGGACGCCCGGAGGAAATGGGGGATGCACCGGAGTTCGCTGCGCATGGCCGCGACCACTGCGACGGTCATCAACCCACCTCTTTCGACTCGACACGATCAGGGGCGTGTCCACCGTAACATCCATGCCGTTTGTGGTATCGCGCCGTGATCGTCAATGATGATCACGCCTGGCCCGAAGCCCGGAATACTTGGCTTGTCGGGCGTAAACGGGTGGTGAACCCCTGCTTCCGTTCATCCGATAGCCTCTGCCGACGAGCCGCCGCCCACGAGGCGGCCGTCCCGTGTTCGTCACAAGGAGTGAGTTCGTCTGCCGACCGTCATCCTCACCGGCCTGCCGGTCCCCGGATCACCGCTCGCCGACCAGCTGCGCTCCCTCGGCTTCGACGTCCGCTCCGCCGCCGCACCTGAAGAGACCGCCGCCGCGCTGGCCGCCGTACCCGCCGACCAGCGGGTGGCCGTCGTGGACAGCGGGTTCGTCGGGCACGTGCACGCGCTGCGGCTCGCGCTGACCGACCCGCGGTTCGACGCCTGCGCCGTGACCGGGGCCATCGCCGTCCAGCCGGGCGCCCGCGCGGCCCTCGACAAGGCCGCCGAGTCGGCGCCCGAGGGCGCCGGCCCGTACGCCGACCGGCTCGCCGCCGTGGTCGAGACCGCCGGGACCACCGTCCAGCGCCCCGAGCTGGGCACGCTCGTCGCCGCCGTACCCGCCACCACCGCGGAACGCGACGCGGCGGCCGCCGCCGTCGTCGCCGTGGACGACGAGGCCGTCCGGCTGCGCACCGCCGTGAAGTCCCGCGACGGGTTCTTCACCACCTTCTTCATCAGCCCGTACTCGCGCTACATCGCCCGCTGGTGCGCGCGCCGCGGCCTCACCCCGAACCAGGTGACCACCGCCTCGCTGATCACCGCGCTGATCGCGGCCGGCTGCGCCGCCACGGGCGAGCGCTGGGGCTACGTCGCGGCGGGCGTACTGCTGCTCGTCTCCTTCGTCCTGGACTGCACCGACGGGCAGCTCGCCCGCTACTCGCTCCAGTACTCGACGATGGGTGCCTGGCTGGACGCGACCTTCGACCGCGCGAAGGAGTACTCCTTCTACGCGGGCCTCGCGCTCGGGGCCGCCAGGAACGGCGACGACGTCTGGGCCCTCGCGCTCGGCTCGATGATCCTGATGACCTGCCGGCACGTGGTCGACTTCGCCTTCAACGAGGCCAACCACGACGCCACGGCCAACACCAGTCCCACCGCGGCCCTGTCCGACAAGCTCGACAGCGTCGGCTGGACGGTCTGGGTCCGCCGCATGATCATCCTCCCGATCGGTGAGCGCTGGGCGATGATCGCGGTGCTGACCGCCGTCACCACCCCGCGGATCGTCTTCTGCGCCCTGCTGATCGGCTGCGCCTTCGGCGCCCTCTACACCACCGCCGGCCGGGTGCTGCGTTCGCTGACCCGCAAGGCGACCCGTACCGACCGGGCCGCTCAGGCCCTCGCGGACCTCGCCGACTCCGGTGTGCTCGCCTGGGTCCGCTCGTCGGCCCCCGCGAAGCGCCGGCCGGACAAGGCCGCCGTGTGGCTGGCCCTGGCCGGCTCCGTGCTGATGGTCGGCGGGGCCGTCACCCGCGACTTCCGCGACCCCTGGCTGATCGGGACCGCCGTGGCGTACGCGTTCTTCTCGGGCGCGGCCGTCTCCAGGCCCCTCAAGGGCCCGCTCGACTGGCTGATCCCGCCGCTCTTCCGGTTCGCCGAGTACGTGACGATCCTCGCGCTGGCCGCCAAGTCGGACGTCCCCGGAGCCCTTCCGGCGGCATTCGGACTGGTAGCGGCGGTCGCCTACCATCATTACGACACGGTGTACCGCATCCGCGGTGGCTCCGGCGCGCCCCCGCGCTGGCTGGTGCGGGCGATCGGCGGGCACGAGGGCCGGGTCCTGCTGACCGTGGTCCTGGCAACCGTCCTCGCACGCGACGCGTTCCCCGTCGCGCTCACGGCCATGGCCGTGTTCGTGGCACTGGTGGTGCTCGTGGAGAGCATCCGATTCTGGGTCTCCTCCGGAGCACCCGCCGTACATGACGAAGGAGAACCAGCATGATCGGCCTTGTACTCGCTGCCGGTGCCGGACGCCGCCTGCGTCCCTACACCGACACCCTGCCCAAGGCCCTCGTGCCCGTCGGCCCCGAAGGCGCGGAGGAGAGCATCACGGTCCTGGACCTGACGCTCGGCAACTTCGCCGCCGTCGGCCTCACCGAGGTCGCGATCGTCGTCGGCTACCGCAAGGAAGCCGTCTACGAGCGCCGGGAGGCCCTGGAGGCCAAGTACGGCGTCAAGATCACGCTGATCGACAACGACAAGGCCGAGGAGTGGAACAACGCCTACTCCCTGTGGTGCGCGCGTGAGGTCCTCGAGCAGGGCGTGATCCTCGCCAACGGCGACACCGTGCACCCGGTCTCCGTCGAGGAGACCCTCCTCGCGGCCCGCGGCAACGGCCGGAAGATCATCCTCGCCCTCGACACGGTCAAGAACCTGGCCGACGAGGAGATGAAGGTCATCACGGCAACCGGCGACGCCGACGGGGGCGCCGTCCAGAAGATCACCAAGCTGATGGACCCCGCCGGGGCCACCGGTGAGTACATCGGTGTCACCCTCATCGAGGCCGAGGCCGCCGCCGAGCTCGCCGACGCGCTGAAGACCACCTTCGAGCGGGATCCCGACCTCTACTACGAGGACGGCTACCAGGAGCTCGTGAACCGCGGCTTCACGGTCGACGTGGCCCCCATCGGCGACGTCAAGTGGGTCGAGATCGACAACCACGACGACCTCGCCAAGGGCCGGACGATCGCATGCCAGTACTGACGCGGCTCATCCCCTCGCCGGTCGTCGTCGACATCAGTCGCGGCGCCATGGACGACCTGGCCGGCCTCCTGGCCGACCAGCGGATCTCCGCGTCCGGCAAGCTGGCGATCGCGATCAGCGGCGGCTCCGGCGTGGCGCTGCGCGCCAAGCTGGAGCCCGTGCTGCCGCACGCCGACTGGTACCCGGTCGTCGACGGCACCATCGACTCCGCGGTCAAGCTGGCCGACGACATAAAGGGCCGCCGCTACGACGCCGTGGTGGGCCTGGGCGGCGGCAAGATCATCGACGTGGCGAAGTACGCCGCGGCGCGGGTCGGGCTGCCCATGGTGGCCGTCGCCACCAACCTCTCCCACGACGGCATCTGCTCGCCGGTGTCCATCCTGGACAACGACAACGGCCGGGGCTCCTACGGTGTCCCCACCCCGATCGCCATGGTGATCGATCTCGACGTGATCAAGGAAGCCCCGGTGCGGTTCATCCGCGCCGGCATCGGCGACGCGATCTCCAACATCTCGGCCATCGCCGACTGGGAGCTCTCGCACCGCCTCACCGGCGAGCCCGTCGACGGCCTGGCCGCCGCCATGGCCCGTACCGCCGGCGAGTCCGTCCTGCGCCACCCCGGTGGCTGCGGCGACGACGAGTTCCTCACCGTGCTCTCCGAGGCGCTCGTCCTCTCCGGCATCGCCATGTCGATCAGCGGGGACTCCCGCCCGTCGTCCGGCGCCTGCCACGAGATCAGCCACGCCTTCGACCTGCTCTACCCGGGGCGCTCCGCGCTCCACGGCGAGCAGGTCGGCATCGGCGCCGCCTTCGCGATGCACCTGCGCGGAGCCGCCGAGCAGTCCGGGCTCTTCGTCCAGGTGCTGCGCGGCCACGGGCTGCCCGTGCTGCCCCAGGAGATCGGTTTCAGCGTCGACGAGTTCGTCGCGGCCGTCGAGTACGCCCCCCAGACCCGTCCGGGACGCTTCACCATCCTGGAACACCTCAACCTGTCCGCCGCCGAGATCAGGGACGCTTACGCCGACTATGCCAAGACCATCCGTAGCTGAACTCCGGCCCGTCGTTCACCCGGCGGGCGTGAAGGACCGGCGCAGCGGCGAGCACTGGGGCGGACGCCTCTACATGCGCGAGATCTCCCTGCGCATCACCCGCTTCCTGGTCACCACCAAGGTCACGCCGAACCAGCTGACCTACGTGATGACCCTGGCCGGCGTCCTCGCGGCCCCGGCCCTGCTGGTGCCGGGCGTCTGGGGCGCCGTCCTCGGCGTCGTGGCGGTCCAGCTGTACCTGCTGCTCGACTGCGTGGACGGCGAGGTCGCCCGCTGGAAGCAGCAGTTCTCGCTGTCCGGGGTCTACCTGGACCGCGTCGGCGCGTACCTGTGCGACGCGGCGGTGCTGGTCGGCTTCGGCCTGCGCGCCTCCGACCTGTGGGGCGGCGGGCGGATCGACTGGCTGTGGGCCTTCCTCGGCACCCTCGCGGCGCTCGGCGCGATCCTGATCAAGGCCGAGACCGACCTCGTCGGCGTCGCCCGGCACCAGGTGGGGAAGGAGCCGGTCAAGGAATCGGCGTCCGAGCCGCGCTCCTCCGGCATGGCGCTGGCCCGCCGGGCCGCCGCCGCGCTCAAGTTCCACCGGCTGGTCCTCGGCATCGAGGCGTCGCTGCTGATCCTGGCGCTGGCGGTCGTGGACCAGGTCCGGGGCGACCTGTTCTTCTCGCGGCTCGGCGTCGCCGTGCTGGCCGGCATCGCGCTGCTCCAGACGGTGCTGCACCTGGTGTCGGTCCTGGCCTCCAGCAGGCTCAAGTGACCGCGCCGATGCGGCTGGGCGCCGTGATCATCACCATGGGCAACCGGCCCGACGAGCTCAAGGCGCTGCTCGACTCCGTGGCCCGCCAAGAGGGCGACCCGGTCGAGGTCGTCGTCGTGGGCCAGGGCGTGCAGGTCACCGGGCTCCCCGATGGCGTGCGCACCGTGGACCTCCCTGAGAACCTGGGCATCCCCGGCGGCCGCAACGTGGGCATCGAGGCCTTCGGGCCCGGCGGCCGCGACGTGGACGCCCTGCTCTTCCTCGACGACGACGGGCTGCTGGAGCGGACCGACACCGCCGAGCTGTGCCGGCAGGCCTTCACCGAGGCTCCCGAGCTCGGGATCGTCAGTTTCCGGATCGCCGATCCGCAGACCGGCGAGACCCAGCGCCGGCACGTGCCCCGGCTGCGGGCCTCGGACCCCATGCGCTCCTCGCGCGTGACCACCTTCCTGGGCGGCGCCAACGCCGTCCGCACGAAGGTGTTCGAGCAGGTCGGGCCCCTGCCGGGAGAGTTCTTCTACGCCCACGAGGAAACCGACCTGGCCTGGCGGGCGCTCGACGCAGGGTGGCTGATCGACTACCGGGCGGACATGGTGCTGCTGCACCCGACGACCGCCCCCTCCCGGCACGCGGTGTACCACCGTATGGTGGCCCGTAACCGTGTGTGGCTCGCCCGCCGAAACCTGCCCGCGCCGCTGGTCCCGGTCTACCTGGGCGTCTGGCTCCTGCTGACGCTCGTACGCAGACCGTCGGTACCGGCGCTCAAGGCCTGGTTCGGCGGTTTCAGGGAGGGTTGGACGACTCCCTGCGGGCCCCGGCGCCCGATGAGATGGCGTACGGTCTGGCGGTTGACCCGACTGGGCCGACCACCTGTCATCTGACGAGCCCGCGTCTGGGAACATGGCGCGATCATGGGCCTCCTGCGACCAGCCTGATGCCCTTCCTGCCGCATCTTGAAGACGAAAGTTTCAACTTGTGAGTGACACAACCCACGACGGCGCCCTCGCCACGAGCAAGCCGCCGTCCGACGACGTGAGGCTGAGCCCCGCGGACCTCGCCGGGAAGTACGGCCTGTCCGTGAGCGGTGCCCGGCCCGGGCTCGGCGAGTACGTGCGGCAGCTCTGGGACCGGCGCCACTTCATCATGGCGTTCTCCAGGGCCAAGCTGGTCGCGCAGTACAGCGAGGCGAAGCTCGGCCAGGTCTGGCAGGTGGCGACCCCGCTGCTGAACGCCCTGGTGTACTACCTGATCTTCGGCCTGATCCTTGACGCGGGGCGGGGCATGGAGAAGGGGGTCTACATCCCCTTCCTGGTGATGGGCATCTTCGTCTTCACCTTCACCCAGAGCTCCTTGATGGCGGGTGTCCGGGCCATCCCCGGCAACATCGGCCTCGTCCGGGCCCTGCACTTCCCGCGCGCCTCGCTGCCGATCTCCTTCTCGATGCAGCAGCTCGGACAGCTGCTGTACTCGATGATCGTCGTGCTCATCGTCGCGATCGCCTTCGGGAACTACCCGCGACTGTCGTGGCTGCTGGTCATCCCGACGCTGGCGCTCCAGTTCGTCTTCAACACCGGGCTCGCCCTGATCTTCGCGCGGATGGGGTCCAAGACTCCCGACCTCGCGCAGCTGATGCCCTTCATCACGCGCACCTGGATGTACGCCTCCGGCGTCATGTTCTCGATCAGCGAGATGCTCAAGGACAAGCCCGCGTGGATCGGGACCGCGCTCCAGTGGAACCCGGCCGCGATCTACATGGACCTGGTCCGCTTCGCGCTGATCGACGGGTACGGACCGAGCAACCTGCCGCCGCACGTCTGGCTCTTCGCGGTCGGCTGGGCCGTCGTGATCGGCCTCGGCGGGTTCATCTACTTCTGGAAGGCTGAGGAGCGTTACGGCCGTGGCTGATAGCAACCAGGGGAAGATCCCCACCGTCATCGCCGACGACGTCCACATCGTCTACCGCGTGAACACCGGCGGTGGCGGCAAGGGCAGCGCCACCGCCGCGCTCAGCAAGATCCTCCGCCGGGGCAAGGTCGACGCCCCGGGCGTGCGCCGGGTCCACGCCGTGCGCGGGGTCTCCTTCACGGCTTACCGCGGTGAGGCCATCGGTCTCATCGGGTCCAACGGTTCCGGCAAGTCGACCCTGCTGCGCGCCATCGCGGGTCTGCTGCCCTGCGAGTCGGGCAAGGTCTACACCGACGGCCAGCCCTCGCTGCTGGGTGTCAACGCGGCGCTGATGAACGACCTCACCGGCGAGCGCAACGTGGTCCTCGGCGGTCTCGCCATGGGAATGACCCGCGAGCAGGTCAAGGAGCGCTATCAGGAGATCGTCGACTTCTCGGGAATCAACGAGAAGGGCGACTTCATCTCGCTGCCGATGCGCACCTACTCCTCCGGTATGGCGGCGCGACTGCGCTTCTCCATTGCGGCGGCCAAGGACCACGACGTCCTGATGATCGACGAGGCCCTGGCCACCGGTGACCGCAGCTTCCAGGTGCGTTCCGAGAACCGCATCCGCGAACTGCGGGAAAAGGCCGGTTCGGTCTTTCTGGTGAGCCACAACAACAAGTCCATCCGCGACACCTGTGACCGGGTGCTGTGGCTGGAGAAGGGCGAACTCCTGATGGACGGGCCCACGGAGGAAGTCGTCTCGGCATACGAGAAGGCGACCAGCCACTGACCGCTGTACCGCAGGCCTCGACAGGCCCCCGCCGCTCCCCGCGGCGGGGGCCTCGGCATGCGGGGGAGCGATTTGCGCATTGTAGGGACGACATTAAGTAGCCGACCGAATACCCGTTGAGCCTCCGCGGCGTTGTACAGCGTAAGCTGGACCGCGTCCTGAATCGAGGCAAGAGGGGACGATTCCCCGCAGGTGAACGGCCTGGGGTACCCCGGGGAAAGTCCGGCGGCGTGTCCGAAATAGGATGTATTGGGTCGGCAGTGTAGAACGGGAGATGTGACGGCAATGGCTACGGGAATTCTCCGGCCCCCAAGCACGACGGCCGTCCCCGCCCCGGGCGGCGGGCGGTGACCGCGGGGCACGGCATCCGCCCCCGGTCCGACACAGCCCACGCGCGCGCCACCCTCGGCAAAGCGGCGTCGGAGAACTTCCCCGTCGCCCCCGCCTTCCTTCCCCGCGCCTGGCGCGAGGGCCTCATGGCCGTCTACGGATACGCGCGCCTGGTCGACGACATCGGCGACGGCGACCTCGCCCCCGGCGGACGCGACGCGGTACTCCTCGGGCTCGACCCCGCCGCCGTGGACGACCGGCTCGCCATGCTCGACGCCCTCGAGGCCGACCTGCACCGTGTCTTCAACGGCTCCGGCGGCGCGGACGGCCCCCCGCGCCACCCGCTCCTGCTCGCGCTGCAACCCGTCGTCCGCGCCCACGCGCTGACCCCCGAGCCCTTCCTCGGCCTCATCGAAGCCAACCGCCAGGACCAGCGGGTCGCGCGCTACGAGACGTACGGGGACCTCCTCGGCTACTGCGAGCTCTCCGCGAACCCGGTCGGCCGCCTCGTGTTGTCCCTCACCGGCACCAGCACCCCCGAGCGCATCCGCCGCTCCGACGCGGTCTGCACCGCGCTGCAGATCGCCGAACACCTCCAGGACGTCGCCGAGGACCTCGGACGGGACCGGATCTACCTCCCCGCCGAGGACATGCGCCGCTTCCACGTCACCGAGGCCGACTTGGGGGCCCCGAGCGCCGGCGCATCCGTACGCTCCCTCATCGCATTCGAAACAGAACGCGCACGGGACCTCCTGAATGAAGGCACCCCGCTCGTGGGTAGCGTGCACGGAAGGCTCCGGCTGCTGCTCGCGGGTTTCGTGGGAGGAGGGCGCGCCGCCCTGCGGGCCGTCTCCGCCGCCGGCTTCGACGTACTTCCCGGCCCGCCCAAGCCCACCAAGAGCGGACTGTTCCGCGAGGTGGCCGCCGTCCTTCGCACCGTGCCGAGAAAGGGGTGAGCCCGAACGTGGAGGGCCCCACACACGCGTCTACACCATCTGCGCCGTCCGCCCCGGTACAGGCGGCCTACAGCTACTGCGAGGCCGTCACCGGCTCGCAGGCGCGCAACTTCGCGTACGGCATCCGGCTGCTGCCCACCGACAAGCGGCACGCGATGTCCGCGCTGTACGCCTTCTCCCGGCGGGTCGACGACATCGGCGACGGCACGTTGCCCCCCGAGGCGAAGCTGACCCGGCTGGAGGAGACCCGCGCCCTCCTCGGCCGGATCCGGGCCGAGGAGGTCCACGAGGACGACACCGACCCGGTCGCCGTCGCCCTCGCGCACGCGGCGAACCGTTTCCCGATCCCGCTCGAAGGGCTCGACGAGCTCATCGACGGCGTGCTGATGGACGTGCGCGGCGCGACCTACGAGACCTGGGACGACCTCAAGCTCTACTGCCGCTGCGTGGCCGGAGCCATCGGGCGGCTCTCGCTGGGCGTGTTCGGGACCGTCCCCACCGCGGGCCCCGGCGCCCTCGACGCCGCCCGCGCCGGCGAGTACGCCGACACCCTGGGCCTCGCCCTGCAACTGACCAACATCCTCCGGGACGTACGGGAGGACGCCGGCAACGGCCGCACCTACCTGCCCGCCGAGGACCTCGCCAAGTTCGGCTGCTCCGACGGCTTCCAGAGCGACCGGTTGCCCCCCGGCGCCGACTTCGCCGGGCTCGTCCACCACGAAGTCCGGCGCGCCCGCGCCCTGTTCGTCGAGGGCTACCGGCTGCTGCCGATGCTCGACCGGCGCAGCGGCGCCTGCGTCGCCGCCATGGCGGGCATCTACCGGCGCCTGCTGGACCGCATCGAGCGCGAGCCCGAGGCGGTGCTCCGCGGCCGCGTCTCGCTGCCGACGCACGAGAAGGCGTACGTGGCCGTCCGCGGCCTCTCCGGCCTCGACGCGCGGACCATCTCACGTCAGAGCAACCGGAGGCGGGCCTGATGGCGGCCCCGCAGACAGGCGGCGCAACCCCGCGCCGCGCGGCGGCGTCTGTCGCAGCGACGGAGGAGGACGTATGACCGCCAGCACCGCCCACCAGGCAGTGGTCGTCGGCGGCGGCCTCGCCGGGGTGACCGCCGCGCTCGAACTCGCCGACGCGGGACTGCGGGTCACCCTGCTCGAAGGCCGGCCCCGGCTCGGCGGCCTCGCCTTCTCCTTCAAGCGCGGCGAACTGACCATCGACAACGGCCAGCACGTCTACCTGCGCTGCTGCACCGCCTACCGGTGGTTCCTGGACCGCATCGACGGCGCCGACCTCGCGCCCCTGCAGGACCGGCTCGACGTACCCGTCCTCGACGCCGCCCACCCCCGCGGACCCCGCCTGGGCCGGCTGCGCCGCAGCGCCCTGCCCGTACCCCTGCACCTGGCCGCCTCGCTGGCCCGCTACCCGCACCTCTCGCTCGCCGAACGGGCGAGCGTAGGGCGCGCCGCCCTCGCGCTGCGCCGGCTCGACCCCACCGATCCGGCCCTCGACGGCCTGGACTTCGCCACCTGGCTGGCCCGCTACGGCCAGTCCCCGCGCGCCATCGAGGCGCTGTGGGACCTCGTCGGCATCGCCACCCTCAATGCCACCGCCGACCAGTCCTCGCTGGGGCTGGCCGCCATGGTCTTCAAGACCGGCCTGCTCTCCGAGAACGGCGCCGCGGACATCGGCTGGGCCAAGGTCCCCCTCGGCGACCTGCACGACACCCTCGCCCGCAAGGCGCTCGACGCGGCCGGCGTACGAACCGGGCTGCGCACCCGGGTCACCGCCATCTCCCGCAGCGCCGAAGGGAATTGGCGGGTCGACACCGAGGGCGAGTCGCTGGACGCCGGCACCGTCGTCCTCGCCGTCCCGCAGCGCGAGGCCCACGGACTGCTCCCGCCCGGCGCGCTCGCCGACCCGGACAAGCTCCTCGACATCGGCACCGCCCCGATCCTCAACGTCCACGTCGTCTACGACCGCAAGGTGCTCAAGGCGCCCTTCTTCGCCGCGCTCGGCTCACCGGTCCAGTGGGTCTTCGACCGCACCGACTCCTCCGGCCTCCCTGACGGAGGCCAGTACCTGGCCCTGTCCCAGTCCGTGGCCCAGGACGACATCGACGAGCCCGTCTCGGTGCTGCGCGCCAAGTACCTGCCCGAACTGGAGCGGCTGCTGCCCGCCGCGCGCGGCGCGAAGGTACGGGACTTCTTCGTCACCCGGGAGCGCACGGCAACCTTCGCCCCCAGCCCCGGAGTCGGCCGGCTCCGGCCCGGCGCGCGGACCGACACGCCGGGGCTCTACCTCGCCGGTGCGTGGACCGCCACCGGTTGGCCCGCGACCATGGAGAGCGCAGTCCGCAGCGGACTGGGCGCGGCGCACGCCGCACTCACCGCACTCGGCCGTCCCCGCGAACACCCCCTGCAGGAGGCGGCATGACCACCACCAGCACCACCGGCACAACTGCGGCAGCACGCACCGCAGTACGTACAGGAACAAGAGGAGAGCCAGTGAACCCGGGTAATCCGGCTGTCGAGAACACGGATGCCAGTGTGGGCACAGCCGCAGGGGGCGCGGAGAAGGCGGACACGCTCGCCCTCCTGGACCGCGGCCGCACGCTGTCCACGCCCGTGCTCCGCGCCGCCGTGGACCGGCTCGCCGCGCCCATGGACACCGTCGCCGCCTACCACTTCGGCTGGATCGACGCCCACGGCAACCCGGCGGACGGCGACGGCGGCAAGGCCGTCCGCCCCGCCCTCGCCCTGCTCTCCGCCGAGGCCGCCGGCGCCGCCGCCGAGGTCGGCATCCCGGGGGCCGTCGCGGTCGAGCTCGTACACAACTTCTCGCTGCTCCACGACGACCTGATGGACGGCGACGAGCAGCGCCGCCACCGCGACACGGTGTGGAAGGTGCACGGACCGGCCCTCGCGATCCTGGTCGGCGACGCCCTCTTCGCCCTCGCCAACGAGGTGCTGCTGGAGCTCGGCACGGTCGAGGCGGGCCGCGCGGCGCGCCGGCTGACCACCGCCAGCCGCAAGCTGATCGACGGCCAGGCGCAGGACATCTCCTACGAGCACCGCGAGCGCGTCAGCGTCGAGGAGTGCCTGGAGATGGAGGGCAACAAGACCGGCGCCCTCCTCGCCTGCGCGGTCTCCATCGGCGCCGTGCTCGGCGGCGCGGACGACCGTACGGCCGACAAGCTGGAGGAGTACGGCTACCACCTCGGCCTCGCCTTCCAGGCCGTGGACGACCTGCTCGGCATCTGGGGCGACCCGGAGACCACCGGCAAGCAGACCTGGAGCGACCTGCGCCAGCGCAAGAAGTCCCTGCCCGTCGTCGCGGCCCTCGCGGCCGGCGGCCCCGCGTGCGAGGAGCTCGCGGAGCTGCTCGCCGCCGACGCCAAGAGCAACGACTTCGAGAACTTCTCGGAGGAGGAGTTCGCGGCCCGCGCCGCGCTCATCGAGGCGGCCGGCGGCCGCCAGTGGACCGCAGACGAGGCGCGCCGCCAGCACGCGATCGCGATCCGCGCGCTGGACGACGTGAACATGCCGCAGCAGGTGCGTGACCAGCTCGTCGCCCTCGCCGACTTCGTCGTCGTGCGCAAGAGGTGATCGCCACCCGGGCCCGTATATGAATCGCGAGTCGCCGGCCGGAGCCGCCGGCATCTGACGCGCGGCGCCGGCCGCCGGCCGACCCCCCCACACCCGAGGTCCCGTGTCGTTTAAAAAAAAGACCCGGCCCCCCAAAAATAGAGGTTATATATAGGT